>NZ_JBHVVI010000004.1:67812-121796 GCF_042883685.1 Kitasatospora sp. NPDC058190 | reverse complement strand
GCCCTTATCCCCAACGGGTGCGTTACCCCCACCGGCCCGGCCAGCCTCTGGTTGGATTGGGGGCTACCGGGGACCGGCCAAGGCCCCCGGGCTACCCGACCAAATGGGCTCTCCGATCGCCCAGACGACCTCGCGCTGCGGGGCAGACGTCTTGATCTGCGCGCTGGTGAGCGCGCTGCGGACTCCCCTCGGTGGACCAACCGCCCCACGCGGAACCAGCCGTGCCCCTCGGCGATCGGTCGCACCCGAGGTGTCACCCGCGACCCACCCCCGGGCCGAAATCTCTACAACTGCGCTACAAGAACACCGTGTTACGCATCCGTCAGCCACATCACTGGAATCATCCCAGCCGGGCATCGGGGAGGTGCCCGTGGAGGTGGATCGATGGAGGTTGCGATGAGTGCTCGAATCAGGGACACCAAGCCGCCAGCACTGGCCCGGCGCTCCCCAGCGATCGGCCGTGCGCTGGCGCAAACCCTGTTCCTCCTGGCAGGACTGGCCACCACCGCGTTCGGCTTCCGCCTGTTCGTCCACGCGAACGACGTGGAGAACGCCTACCGCACCGCCCCGGTGTGCGGCACGGCGGCGCACACGCCCGGCACGGACTGCGTGCGGCACGAGACCGGCAAGGTGACGGAGCGACACATCGTCAGCGGCGGCGACTCCACCGACTACTACGTGACCGTGGCGGACGAGACCGCCGCCACGCACAGGTACGAGGCAGACCAGGGCTTCTACTACGCCGCGGAGACCGGCACGGACGTGGACCTGACGGTCTTCCGCGGACGGGTGGCCGAGCTCTCCTCCAACGGGCAGCGCAGCCCGAACCCGGACACGCCCTGGCTCGCCTGCCTCGAAGTGTCCGTCCTGGCCGCCCTGGGATCGGCACTCACCCTCCACGGCCTGACCTGGTCACGGCTGGGCACACGAGTGACCTCGCTCGCCTTCGGCGCAGGCGTCTTGATCACCCCCATGGCGCTCCTCGGCTGCCTCGTCCTCGTGTCGTCGCAGGCGCCACTCGCCGTCACACTGGGCATCCCCGTCTTCGGCTGGCTGTTCATGACCGCCTGCTTCACGGTGGCCACTTGGGATCGATGACGCCTCGGGAGCACCTGCACCTCCGCCGACCGGGGAGCACGTCGGCGGAGGGCGGTTCAGTCGGGTAGCCGGGTCACGTTGCCGTGACCCGGCCCCCTCAGAGGGCGGTATGTGACGTGATGTCGTATCTGTCGTCACCGGATCGTGTGGGACCGCGGCATCCATGCTGAGCAGAGGGCCCGGCAGTGCTGGAGTGCCCCCCCGTGAGCGACCGCCAGTCCTACAAGAGCGACTTATCCAACGAGCGCTGGGCCCTGATCGAACCCGTGATCACCACCTGGAAGGCTCGGCACCGCTCGGTCAGCGGCCACCAGGGCAACTGCGACATGCGGGAGATCGTCAACGCCCTGCTGTACCAGTCCCGCACCGGCTGCCAGTGGGACTACCTCCCCCACGACCTGCCGCCCGCCGGCGCGGTGAAGTACTACTTCTACAAGTGGCGCGACGACGGCACCGACCAGACCGTCCACGACCTGCTGCGCCGGCAGGCGCGGGAGAAGAGGGGCCGATCAGCCGACCCCAGCCTGGTAGTGCTCGACACCCAGAGCCTGCACGCCGCCGCCGGAGTCCCGGCCGACACCACGGGGCGGGATGCGAACAAGAAGGTGCCGGGCCGCAAGCGGGGACTCGCCGTCGACGTGCTGGGCCTGGTGATCGCGGTGGTGGTGCTGGCCGCCTCCGTCCACGACAACGCCATCGGTACCGCGCTGCTGGACAGGGTGGTTGCGGGCACCGAGCCGGGCACCGTGAAGAAGGCCCTGGTCGCGGCCGGCGCCCCGATGCGGGCCCGAGCAGGTCGATGCTCTCTTTCAGCCATTGCCTCTGACCGGACCGCCTGCCCGGACACCACCCAGTTGTCACAGCCCCCGGAAACGTTGCCGCGGACCGCGAAAATTCTTTTCGGGCATCGCGCGCAGGCCGGCGATCACGTCGTCGGGCGAGGGCGGCGGCCGGGGCGAAACGCAGCCGACGACCGGTCAGCCGATCGCCGGCGGTGGGTAGACGATGGGTATGCCATTCGGCCCGTCGCCCGGCGCGGCACCGGCCACACGGCCGGGAGTTCCGCTGCGGGCCACGGCGGCGTGCGGGGCGATCGATGATCGAACCCAGCAGGGGTTGCACACCCAGCCGCGGCCATAGGAGGCCGGCGAGTTCGCGACCAGCTCACCTACCCCAACTGAAACCGCGAAACGGACGCCACGCCACTCACCCCTCTGAGCCTTCCCCCGCTGCCCGGTTTGGGGATCATGCGTTCCCGCACCGGGAGTGAACGTGCGGGCCTTCAACTGCTCCCGCGTGTTCTTCAGGAAAGCCACGATGTCGGCGCCGTCGGCGATGAAGGCCGGGATGACCCGGTCCACGCCGGCGGTGCGCGCCCCTTGTTGCCCCTCACCCTCTCCCACGCAACCGTGAGGAAGTCGGGGTGATGAACGAGGTTGTAGAGATCATCGAACCTGCGGTCGGGATCATCGACCGCCCATGGGTGCAGCTTGGTCTGCATCCGTCGTACCCGCAGCCAGGCCCTGTCGGGGTCGGGCCACAGATCACCGGTGTTCACCAGCGTCTCCGTTCATTGCAGTTCCTCAACTACTCGAATCCGCTGGGCTGCTTCGCGATGTGGACGGCTTTCCCGCCCCCGGACGAGAGCTCCGGGATGGTTCCCACGTTCACTGTGATCCGCTCGTCGGGTGAGGCGGCCGGCTTTGCCCCTGCGGCATCGCCACGGTTACGCCGCAGTCCTTCACCGTGGCCTCCCGACCGGCAGGATCAATCCGATCCAGGAGTTCCCGCCCGTGCAGGCGGTGCGCACCGCGATCCAGCCCAGATCCACCGGGTCGAGCTGGCGGAGGTCTTGAGGGGCTTTACACCGATGGTTCCTCGCGTCCACCTTCCCGTCTCGCTTGCCGGACCCACACCGTCCGGTAGTGCCGGTGCGTCCCGTCGTTGTCGGGGCTGCTCTCCATCAGGCCCGGCCGACTCGCCGAACCCGACTGCCCCCTGCTTCTGCCGCCCCGCTGCGACGGGACGACGGCACGGGTCTCACACCCGCACGCGGATCACAGTGCCTCGTGGCGCACGGTCTCTCACCTCCACTCGAACCACAGCGCCTCACGGCGCACTCACCACTTCAGGCACACCGCCGCCACAGCGGCTCACCGGCCGGGTTCGGGCGCCAGTCGGTGCGGACAGGGGCGTCAGTCGGTGTGCACAGGTCGTGCCCTCCGCCCCGTCATCGACCTGGAGGTCGCTCCGGCTCCGTCGCCGCGGCGAACGACCACCCGCCGTCGCGGGCTCGGCCGGAGCGGCCGTGGCGGTGTGCCCGTCCCGGCGCGCCGCCCCTCGAAAGGCCGGGTTCGGCGGCCCGCGCCCCCGCGCGCCGATCGCCCGCGCCGACCCGAGGTATCACCGGGCCGCTGGCGCATTTCATTTCGGGCGTATACGTCGAGCATTCCGTTGAATGCCGGCCGCCGAACCCGGTTGCCCGCTACTCGCCGGAATCCTCGGACCGCGGGCGGGCGCGCCTCATCGCGCGAGGCGTCCGGCGGCGGCGATCCCTGGCCTCGCCGCCGGGAGTTCGGCATTCGGGCAATGCGGGATCGACGGGTCGGGCGCCCGGACCGGAGCCGTCCGGGCCCGAAAGGCCCGTCGGGCGCCACCGGAGGGTGCGGACCGACTGCGTCCGAGCGTCGAGAGCGGGGCGGCGACAGGCAGGTTCACCAGCGGGAAGGCGGACCCCCGGCGCCCAATCGGGAACAAACCGGACCGGCTGCCCGATTGGCCTGACCTGCCCGGCAGCCGGGGGCCGGTGCCCCGTTCCGAATTCCCGGAATCCTGCCCGAGTGATGCCCGGATCGCCCACCCGGGAGTGGCGGTGGGCTCGCCGACCGGACGTGACCTCGTTCTTTTGAGCTCCAGTTGAGCCTTCGTCAATTCCGTTAACCTGCCCGTCATGTCCGAACGGGCAAAAGCGCCGGTGAACGTCGGATTGGCATCCGGATCGCGTTTACAGGGCCCCGTCAACGCCCCTAGAGTCCCTGATGCGATTTGTCGTGCCGACGCACGTAGGAATGCGAACTCCCTTGAGCAACTTCCAGATCAAGCGCGCTGCGCGCGCCGAAAGTCCTGCCATGCCGGAAGGCGAGATCGAACTCGCCGAGCCGCCGGTTCTGGGCGAGCCCGCCGGGTTGGACTTCGGCGCCGCGATGATGTACCTGCCGATGGGTCTGGGCGCGGGTGCCATGGTGCTGATGTTCTCCATGCGCTCCGCCGGTCCGACCACCTATCTGATGTCCGGGATGATGGGCGTTGCGATGGTGAGCATGACGCTCACCCAGCTCGGACGCTCCAGCGGTGAGCGGCGGCGCCGGTTGCGCGCCGAACGCCGGGACTACCTCAGGTACTTGGCGCAGAAGCGGCGGCAGGCGCAGCAGGCGGCGAGCCGGCAGCGGGCCGCGCTGTTGTGGGACAACCCGGAGCCCGGCGAGCTCTGGGCGCTGGCCCGCGGCCCCCGGCTGTGGGAGCGGCGTCCCAGCCATGAGGACTTCGGGCGGGTCCGGATCGGGCTCGGACTGCGGCGCGCCGCGCTGGAGTTCGTGCCGCCTCAGACCAAGCCGGTGGAGGACCTGGAGCCGCTGGCGGCGGTGTCGCTGCGGCGGTTCACCAAGGCGCACCAGACCGTCCGTCGGCTCCCCGTCCCGCTGGCGCTGCGGCGGTTCACCAGTGTGGAGTTCGCGGGCGAGGGCGAGCCGGCCCTCGGCCTCATGCGGGCGATGGTGGCCCAACTGGCGGTCCTGCACTCGCCGGACGAGCTGCGGATCGCGCTGCTGGCCGATCCGGCCGGCCGCGCGGAGTGGGACTGGCTGAAGTGGCTGCCGCACAACGCGCACCCGACGCAGCAGGACGCGGCCGGTGCGGTCCGGCTGGCGGCCGGGGACCACGACGCGCTGCTGGAGTTGCTCGGTCCCGACGTCACCGACCGGCCGGACCACGATCCGACCGCCTCCCCCGGCATCGCCGAGCCGTTCGTGGTGGTGGTCGCCCAGGGCCTCCGGCTGCCGGAGACCTCCAGGCTGCTCCACGGCGGCCTGCGCAACCTGGTGCTGCTGGACGCCACGGGGGCGATGACCGGCGGGCCCGAGGTGCTGCGGCTGAGCCTGCACGGCCGGCGGGTGGAGTTCCCCTCCGGCACGGACACGGTGACCGCGACGGCGGACGCGTTGCTGCCGGCCGAGGCGGAGACCCTGGCCCGGGTGCTCGCGCCGCGGCGCACCGGCGGCGCCGTCGACCTGGTCGACCGCCCGCTGGAGCAGGACCTGGAGCTCACCACCCTGCTCGGCGTACGGGACCCGTACCGCTTCGACGTGCCCACGCTCTGGGGGCCGCGGCAGGCGCAGGCCGCCCGGCTGCGGGTGCCGCTGGGCGTGACGGACGAGGGCGAGGTGGTGGAGATCGACCTCAAGGAGTCGGCGCAGGGCGGCATGGGCCCGCACGGGCTGCTGATCGGCGCCACCGGTTCCGGCAAGAGCGAGCTGCTGCGCACGTTGGTCGTCGGTCTGGCCGCCACGCACTCGTCCGAGGTGCTCAACCTGGTGCTGGTGGACTTCAAGGGCGGCGCCACCTTCCTCAACCTCGACCGGCTGCCGCACACCTCCGCCGTCATCACCAACCTCGCCGACGAGATCCACCTGGTCGACCGGATGCGGGACTCCATCAACGGCGAGATGATCCGCCGTCAGGAGCTGCTCCGGGAGTCCGGCCACTCCTCGCTGTTCGAGTACGAGAAGGCGCGGAACGCCGGCGCCGGCCTGGCCCCGCTGCCATCGCTGCTGATCATCGTTGACGAGTTCTCCGAACTCCTGTCCAGCAAGCCCGAGTTCGTCGACCTCTTCGTCTCGATCGGACGGCTCGGGCGCAGCCTCGGCGTGCACCTGCTGCTGGCTTCGCAGCGGCTCGACGAGTCCCGCATCCACAAGGTGGAGGGTCACCTGTCCTACCGCATCGCCCTGCGCACCTTCTCGTCGATGGAGTCCCGCAGCGTGATCGGCGTCGGCTCCGCGTACGAGCTGCCGTCGGCGCCCGGGCACGGCTACCTCAAGGTGGACACCACCAACCTGGTGCGCTTCAAGGCGGCGTACGTCTCCGGTCCGGCGCCGGAACCGGTGGGCCCGGACGAGGAGTCGGCACCGCGGGCCACGGCACGCGACGAGGTGACCGCGTTCGGGCTGGACCGGCAGGGGCCGCTGCTCTCCGAGCCTGAGCCGGCCGAGGAGGCCCTGCGGCCCGGTCCGCAGGCCCCCGCGGGGGCCGGGGAGGCCGGCGAGTCGCACGACACCGAGAGCCTGCTGGAGGTGCTGGTCGACCGCTTGGAGGAGAGCGGCCCGCCCGCCCGCCAGGTCTGGCTGCCGCCGCTCACCGAACCGTCCAGCCTGGACCAGCTGTTGCCCGGCATCGTGCCGGATCCGGTGCGCGGCATGAGCGCGGCGGACCACCCGGGGGTGGGGCGGCTCATCGTCCCGCTCGGCACCGTGGACCGGCCGTTCGAGCAGTCCCGCGAGCTCCTGCTGGCCGACCTGTCCGGCGCGGACGGCCACGTGGGCCTGGTCGGGGCCCCGCAGACCGGCAAGTCCACCCTGCTGCGCACCCTGGTCCTGGCGCTCGCGCTCACCCACACCCCGGAGGAGGTCCAGTTCTACGGGCTGGACTTCGGCGGCGGCGGCCTGGTCTCCATCGCCGGCCTGCCGCACGTCGGTTCGGTGGCGACGAGACTGGAACGCGACCGGGTGCTGCGCACCATCGCCGAGCTCACCCAGTTGCTGGAGCGCAGGGAGCGGGAGTTCACCGAGCGCGGCCTGGAGTCGATGGCCGCGTACCGGCGGCTGCGCGCGCTGCGCCAGGTGGACGACCCGTACGGCGACGTCTTCCTGGTGGTGGACGGCTGGTTCACCCTGCGCCAGGACTTCGAGGACCTGGAGCCCCGGGTCATGGAACTCGCGGTGCGCGGCCTGTCGTTCGGCATCCACCTGGTCGCCTCGGCCGTGCGCTGGTCGGAGATCCGGCCCCGGCTGCGCGACATGCTGGGCACCAAGTTCGAGCTGCGCCTCGGTGACACGCTGGAGTCCGAGGTGGGCACCCGGATCGCCGCGGCCGTCCCGCACCAGCCGGGCCGGGGACTGTCGGCGTCCGGCTACCACTTCCTGGCCGCGCTGCCCCGGCTGGACAGCTCCTCGGCGACCACCGACCTCACCCAGGCCACCAAGTCGGCGGTCGCGGAGATCGGCACCTTCTGGACCGGCCCGTCGGCGCCCGGCGTGCGGCTGCTGCCCAGCCGGCTTCCGGTCGAGCAACTCCCGGCCGCCGAAGGGGACGTGCGGATCTGCCTGGGCCTGGACGAGCAGCGGCTGGAGCCCGTCTGGCACGACTTCTCGGCGAACGGGCACCTGATGGTCTTCGGGGACGACGAGACCGGCAAGACCAACGCGCTGCGGCTGGCGATCCGGGCCATCACCGACCGGTACACCCCCGACCAGGCGCGGATCGCGCTCGCCGACCCCGGACGCGGGCTGCTCGCCATGGTCCCCGAGGAGTACCGGGTCGGCTACGTGGTGGACCGGGAGTCGCTCGGGCTCCTTGCCAAGAACACGGTCGTCTCGCTCGGCAAGCGCGTCCCCGGGCCCGACATCACCCCGGAGCAACTCGCCCGGCGCGACTGGTGGAGCGGCCCGCTGCTCTTCGTCGTCATCGACGACTACGACCTGCTCGCCGGCACAACCGGCCAACCCCCGGCGCTGGCCCCGCTGGTGCCGCTGCTGTCGCAGGGCCCCGCCATCGGGATGCACATGGTGATCGCACGCAGCACCTCCGGTGCCATGCGCGCCATGATGGACCCGGTGCTGCGCCACCTGTGGGAGCTCGGCAATCCGGCCCTGTTGTTCTCCTACCCGAAGGAGGAGGGCAAGTTCCTCGGCGAGGCGAAACCGCGCACGCTGCCCGCCGGACGCGCCCAACTCGTCACCCGCCGGTCCGTCCGGCTCGTCCAGACCGGATTGGTGACCGCCCCATGATCCCCGCAGCCCGCACCACCGCACTCCGCGAGCCGTTCGCCGTCCCCGAGGTGTGCCGGATCACCGTGGACGGTCCGGCCGGCCGGAGCGACCTCGCGATCCCCGTCACGCTCAGCGTCGCCGCCCTGCAGTCCGTCCTGCTGGACGCCCTGCCGGAGCGGTCGGCGGAGCCCGGCACCGCCTGGGTCCTGCAACGGCTCGGCGAGGATCCGCTCGATCCGGCCGGCACCGCGCAGACCCTCGGCCTGCACGACGGCGACGTGCTCCACCTCCGTCCGGCCGAAACGGCGCTGCCCGCGTTGCAGTTCGACGACCTCGCCGACGGCGTGGCCCACGTGGTCGGCGGGCAGGCCGACCGCTGGCAGCCGCGGTCCACCCGCCGGCTGGCACTCGCCCTGGCCGGGCTGATGCTGCTCGCCCTGGCGGCGGCCCTGCTCGGCAACGGGCCGGGCACGCTCACCGCGGCCTGCGCGGGCGGACTCGCCGTGGCGCTGGCCGGCGGCAGCGCGGCGGCTCGACGGCTGGTCGCCGACCGCGCCGCCGCGGTGATCACCGGCGGCGCCGCCCTGCTCTTCGGCGCGCTCGCCGGGCTGACGTCCGGCGGCCCCCGTCCGGGAGCGCCCGGCGTGCTGATCGCCGCGGGCTGCGTGACCGTGTTGTCGGCCGTGCTGCTGGCCGTACGGGCGCTGCCGATCGCGCTCGCCGGCACCGCCCTGCTGACCGCCCTTTCGGCGGCCGGCGCGGCGGCCCTCGTCGAACTGGCGCACTGGAGCGCCGAGCAGGCGGGCAGCATGACGGCCGGGGCGATGTTCGTGCTCGGCCACTTCGGCCCGCGCGCGGTACTCCGGGTGGCCCGGCTGCGCGCCCCGCAACTACCCAACAACGCGGAGGAGTTGCAGGAGGACATCGAGCCCGAGCCGCAGGAGCGGGTCGAACGGCGGGTGGCCACCGCCACCGCGTGCCTCGACGCGCTCGGCCTGGCGGGCGCCCTGGTCCACACGGCCGGCTTCTGGTACCTGGTCCACCGGCCCGACTGGACCGGCTGGTTGGTGCCGCTGGTCTTCGCCGCGGCGGTGCTGCTGCGCGCCCGCGGCCTGACCGGCACGGTGCAGCGGGTGTCCGCGGTGCTGTCCGGAGTCGCCGGTCTGATCGTGCTGCTCCTGGTACGCGTGGCCGCCGCCGGGGACGGGCCGCGGCTCGCCGTGCTCGCGCTGCTGCTCACGTCCGCCACGCTGCTGCTGCTCGCCGCCCGGCGCCTGCCGAACAGCCGTCCGCTGCCGGTGTGGGGTCACACCGGCGACATCCTCGAACTCCTCACCTCGCTGGCCCTCCTCCCCCTGCTCGTGCAGACCGTCCACCTCTACGCCGCCGTCCGGCTGCTGTTCAGCTGAGGGGACGACACCAGTGCAGACCCGACGCGACCACGTCCAGGCCTACCAGTTCGCCATGGGCAGGCTGGCCACGGCCCTGGTCAGCGGTGACCCCGGACGCGGCGAGAGCCCGACCCGGCGCGCCGCGATGGGCACCTTCCTCGGGGCCGGGGCCACCGCCCTGCTGTGCGCCGGCTTCGCCGTCTACGGGCTCATCTCACCCGTCCCGTCGGCCGGTTGGCGCACGCCCGGCTCGATCGTCCTGGAACAGCAGACCGGCAACCGCTACCTGTACGTCAACGGCGAGCTGCGCCCGGTCCGCAACCACGCCTCCGCGATGCTCCTCGCGGGCAGCGGCGCCCCGATGCAGACGGCCGCCCGCGCCACGCTGGCCGGCACCCCGCACGGCGCCCCCATCGGCATCCCCGGCGCCCCGGACACCGTGCCCACCGCCGCGGGCCTGCTGTCCGGCGGCTGGACGCGCTGCCTGCGCCCCGACCTGAAGACCGGTGAGGCCGTGGACTTCGCCCCCCAGGGGCACACCACGCCCGTCCCGGCCGGCCGCCGGGCCCTGCTCACCGACCCCGACGGCAAGCGCTACCTGCTGTTCGGCGGCACCCGCTACCCGGTGCCCGGCGACGGCGCGCTGATCGCCCTCGGCCTCGACGGCGACCAGGCGATACCGGCGCCGCGGAGCTGGCTCGCCGCCCTGCCGGAAGGCGTGCCGCTCGCCGCCGCCCCCGTCCCCGGGGCGGGCAACCCGGCCGGAAAGGTGGCCGGCGTCGCGGTCACCGTGGGCCAGCTGTTCACCACCACCGCGGGCGGCACCGACCACTACTACGTGATGCTGTCCGACGGCATCGCCCCGGTCAGCGCCAGCGAGTCCGCCCTGCTCGCCGCGGCCCCCGGCGCGCCGGCGGTCCGCCCGGTGAGCGCGACGGACATGGCCACCGCGCCGCTCTCCGCCGCGCCCGCGCCGACCGCCAAAGTGCCCGACGTCCGCGACGCGCCCCCGATCGCCACCGCCGGCCAGGCCGTCTGCCTCGCGCAGTCGCCCGACGGCAAGGGCATCACCACCCAGGTCGTCCTGGAGTCCGGCGCCGCGGCCACCGGCGGCCGGGCCGTACTCCTGCCGGCCGACACCGGCGTCTACGCCGTGGACCAGGCCCAGCTCGCGGCCCAGACCGCGAACCCGCGGACCTACCTGATCGACGACCAGGGCACCGCCTACCCGCTCGGCGACGGGCAGACCGCCGGCCAACTCGGTCTCGTCGGCCACCCCAGGACGCCGGTGCCCGCGGACCTGCTCGCCGAACTCCCGCAGGGCCCGGTGCTCGACGTCGCCGCCGCCCGGGCGACGGTGGGGGGTCGGTGACCGTGCGACTCGGGACCAGGCCTCCCGCCCCGGCGCTGCGCTGCCGGGCCGCCGGGCACGCGCTGCTCGTCCACCCCAAGGGCCAACCGGACCCGCAGGCCCTGGAGTTCACCGCCCGGCTGGCACCGGACCCGCAGCACACCCCGGTCGTCCTCGACCTGCCCCACGGCGCGCTGGACAGCCAGTGGGAGCCGGTCGCCCGGCTGCTCGCCGACCGTCCCGGCAGCCTGCGGCTGCTCCCCGGACGCGCCACCCCGGCGGAAGCCCGGTGCGCGGGGCAGCGGATCGCCGACCGGCTGAATCGGGTCGTCCTGGTGCCGGACGGCCGGCCGGTGCTCACCGCCGGCGGCGGCCTGTTCGTCCCGATCGACCACGGCGCCGGCTGGCTCCAGCTGCGCCCGGGCGGCCTCGCGCAACCGGAGTCCCGCCGCTACCCGCGGCCGATGTGGGAGTTCTCCACCCCCGACCGGCCGTGGGCCACCAGCCCCTACGGCGTGGTCGAGTCCGTGCCGTGCGGCGTCTGGCTGCGCAGCGCCCGGCCGTCCGGGCTGCTCGACGGGTGGCGCCGGCTGGTCGAGACCCTGCCCGCCGACCCCCACGTGCTGACCGTGGTCCTCGGGAGCCCGGGCGGCCCCGCGGTGCCACTGGCCGACGCGATCGGGCTCTGGGACACCGTGCTGCCGTCGGTGCGCCGCCAGGTGCGGTTCGTCCCGTACGGACCGGTCGCGGTGCCCGCGGGCGCCGGCGCGCTCGGCCAGGAGCTGGCGGACGCCTTCGGGCAGCACGTGGTGGTGTGCTCGGGCCTGCCCGTGGTGCCGGCCGGGCACGACGCCCCGCCGCACGTGCGCGGCCTGCTCGCCGACGGCACGCCCGGCTGGCAGCCCTTCGCCGCCCACTACCGCTACGCCCCGCGCCCCCACGAGCACGCCGTAGCGACGCCGCCGGAGCTGCTCGGGGTGCGCACCCCCCTGCCGGGCATCCCCCACGTGGGCGCCGGCGTGTGGGAGCTGGCCGCGGGCACGGTGCTGGAGATCGTGCAGAGCGGGCTCTGGATCCGCCCGACCCGGGAGCCCGCCGACGGCGACGACGTCCGGCGGGTCCCCGCCCCGCAGGGCTACGCCGCGCTGCTCTACGACCGCAGCGAGCCGACCACCGCCGACCGGATGCGCGCCCACGCCCAGGACCTCCTGTGGCGGCTGCCGCCCGAGGCCCGCGACGCCTACCGGATCGCGCCCGCCGACGCCCCCGGCATCGCCGCGCCGAACGACCTGTCCGGCCTGTGGCCGCTCGGGGAGCCGGTGGCGATGGACGACGAAACCCGGCCGGGCACCGCCGCGCGGACGGCTCCGCAGCGCCCGGCGCACCTCGCCTTCTGGGCGACGGCCTCGTCCGGGGCGACCGACACCGCGGCGGGGGGAACCCCGGCGGCGGGCGTCGACCCGGCCACGCCCCGAGCACACCGGAGGGCGCTCCCCCGGCCCGCCGGGGGCACGGCCGACGACCTCGGGGCGACCGCCGGCCGGATCACGGCCCTCCCGGCCGCCGAGGCGGCCTCGCCCGAGGCCGTCCGCCCGCTCCCCCTGGGCCGGACGGGATCCGCGCTCGGCATCGGGCCGTCCCGCCCGTCCGAGTCCCTGCTGACCTCGGTCGGGCCGGGCCTCGGCGCGCCCGACGCCGCCCCCCGGTTGTCGAGCGCGCCGCCGGCCGCAGACGCCGGATCGCCGTCGACCACCGCGCCGGCCGTCGGGTGGACGGACTCCGGGCGCCCCGGCACCGACGAACCGAGCGACCCGTTCAACACCCGTATCGCCCGCCCGGCCCGCCCCGGTTCCGGGCCGCACCGGGCGGAGCCGGGGGCACCCGCTTCGCCCACCCGGACCGAGCTGCCGGCACCCCCGGCCGTCGGCGCCGCACCGCCCGCCGCCCCCGGACCGGTCGGCGTTCGCGGCCCGCGCCAGGGCGGCACGGCCCCGGACCCGGCGCTCGACGCCCCGTCACCGGCCCGGATCGGACCGGCCGGGAGTGCGGAGCCCGGGTCCGCCCCGGTCACCCCGACGACCCCGGTCGCTCCGGCCGCTCCGGCCGCTCCGGCCGCTCCGGCCGCTCCGCCCGTGGGCGAAACGCCCGCGAGCCGGCGCCCTACGGCGCCCCCGACCGTCGCGTCCGACCCGACCCCGCCCGACCGCACGCCCCCCGCGCCGACCACCGACGACCCGGCCGCGGCGGACACCGACGGCCCCGAGACCGGCGGCCCCGACGCCGGCCAGCCGGACACGGGCACGGCGGACACGGCCAACACGGACACGGCGGACGGCGACGAACCCGACACGCCGGACGCCAACGAGGCCGCCCCGGCTCCCGCCCCACGGGCCTCCCGGCCCACCGGCATCGCCGGCATCCGGCTGGAGTCCGTCCCCCCGCCGGAGCCGACCGTCGCCACGCCGCGCAACGCAGCACCGGACTCCCCCTCGCCCGTCACGCCGGTACCCGCCGCCGCGGCGCCGTCCGGGGTCGTGGTGCAGCCGGTGCCCCGGCCGGGCGCGAGCGCCGCGCCGCAGGAGCGCGGCATGGAGCAGGAACGGGAGTGGGTGCGGCGCACCTTCGCCCGGCAGTTCAACGCGGCCGCCGGCACGGTGTCCCGGGTGCTGTCCGAGTCCCCCGGGCTGCGCGGTGCCTCCCGCGCCGAGGAGGCCGACGCCTACACCGACCTGGCGGCCCTGCGGCTCTACCTCACCGGCGACAGCGCGGCGCTCGACGCGGCCGTCCGGACGGCCACCGTCGGACCGCACGTGCCGCTGGCCCGCTGTGTCGCGGCGGGACTGCGGCGGCTGCCGTCGCACCGGGGCGCCACGCTGCTGCGCGCGGCGCTGCACCCGTCCGAACGGGCCTGGTACCGCGAGGGCGACGTCCTGACCGAGTGGGCCTTCTGCACCGCGTGGGCCCGCACCGCGGAGCCGGCGGCCGCTGCGACCGACTTCCTGATCTGGTCGCTGACGGCCCGGCGCACCACCCTGGTCGCCCCGAACGTCGCGGACCGGGTGGTCTTCCTGCCCGGGACGAGGTTCCGCGTGCTGGGCACCGACGACCGTGACCGACTGCTGCTGCGAGAGCTCTCCGCGTCGGAGGGCTCCGAGGACGGAAAGGCGCGCGTGGCGCTCGACGAGATAGCCCTGGAGGGCCTGGCGCACGCCGCCGACGGCCCGGACGACACCGACGCCGCCCCCGCGCGGGCCGGGGACGCGGGGTGGACCCCGCCCTCCGCGGGTGCCCCGCCGGGCCTGCTGCCGCGGACGGCACCGAAGGCGGCGGCCGCATGACTCAGAGGTTGCTGGTCTCCCGGGAACGCCCGGGCGCCTACCCCACCATCGGCGCGGCGCTGGCCGACGCGACCGAGGGCGCGCTGATCACCGTGGCGGCCGGCCGGTACGAGGAGGCGCTCACCATCACCCGGCCGGTGACGCTGGCCGCCGAGGACGGTGACGGCGCGGTGGTGCTGCACGCGGCCGCCGGGAGCACCGTCGTGCTGGACGCCGAGGCGGTGCGCCTGTCCGGCCTCTCGCTGTCCGGCGCCGACGCCCACGCGCCGGTGCTGGACGTGCGGCGCGGCCAGGCCGCGCTGGACGGCTGCCGGCTCTCCGGCGAGGCCTGGGCCGCCGTACTGGCGTGGCACGACGGGGTGTTGGCGCTCCGCGGCTGCCAGATCTCCAACGCCCGCGGCGCCGGGATCGTGGTGACCTCCACCGGTGGCAACCTGGTGGAGCAGTGCGTGATCACCGACGTCGCCTCCTCCGCGTTCGTCATCGCCGAGCAGGGCGAACTGACCGTCCGCGAGTGCTCCTTGGACCGTCCGCGCGGCAACGGCATCTGCGTCAACGGCCGCGGCTCGGTGGTGGTCGAGGGCGGGCGGATCGACGGCGCCGGCAAGCCGGCGGTCGCCGTGGAACAGGACGGCCGCGCGCGGCTGAACAGGCTTGCCATCACCGGTAGTTCGATGCTGGACGCCTACCTGACCAGCCAGGGCGAGACCGTCCTGACCGACTGCTCGTTCACCGGGTCCCGGAGCACCTCGGTGCACGTCGGCGGCGGGGCCCGGCCCGAGCTGCGCGGCTGCGCCGTCGGCCCGGCCGCCGTCGGCGGAGTACGGGTGACCGAGGGCTCGCGGCCGCGGCTGGAGCGGTGCCGGATCGTCGGGACCCCGGTCGGCCTTCTGGTCGAGGGCGATTCCGAGGCGGTCTGCGAGAAGACGTCCTTCGCCGGGACGACCACCGCCGCAGTGACCCTGGCGGGCGCGAGCCGGCTGACGGCGCGCGACGCGGAGATCGAGATCGAGCGCGGCTCCGGGATCGTGCTGACCGAGGGGGCGACCACCGAGCTCGTCGGGGTGCGGGTGCTCGCCGCCGACGGGGACGCGAGCCTGACGCTCGCCGGCGGCGCCCGCACGGAGCTGGTGTCGTCCCTGCTGCGCGGCTCCCCCGCACTGGTCGGGGACGACAGCGAACTGACCGCCAAGGACAGCGAGTTCACGGACTCCGGCGGCGACGGCATCCGGGTCGCGGAGGGCGGCTCGGTCAACGCCGTCGGCTGCCGGATCACCGGGGCACGGCGCCACGGCGTGCACCTGCAGCCCTCCTCGCGGGCGGAGTTGAGCAACTGCGCGGTCAGCGACAACAGCGGCGACGGGGTGCGCTCCGCCACCGAAGAGCCGGTGCGGATCCACGACTGCGAGATCCGGGGCAACGGCGGCGCGGCCGTCGGCCGGGCCCAGGGGGCCGGGCAGCCGGAGGTCGCGCGCCTGGACACCGACGACGACCGCCCGTCGGCGGGCGGGGCGGCGGACGGACCGTCGTCCGGCCGGGCTCCCGGTTCGGCGGGCGCGTCCGGTCCGGGCACCGGGCCGCTGGCCGACCTGGAGGCCCTGGTCGGGCTGGAGAGCGTCAAGCGCGAGGTCACCGGCCTGATCAACCTCAACAAGCTGACCCAGCGGCGGCAGGAGATGGGCCTGCCGATGCCCCCGATGAGCCGCCACCTGGTCTTCGCGGGCCCTCCGGGCACCGGCAAGACCACCGTGGCCCGGCTCTACGGCGCGGTGCTGGCCGAACTGGGCATCCTGAGCCAGGGCCACATCGTGGAGGTGGCCCGCGCCGACCTGGTCGCGCAGATCATCGGCGGCACCGCCATCAAGACCACCGACGTCTTCAAGAAGGCGCTCGGCGGGGTGCTGTTCATCGACGAGGCCTACACCCTGACCAACCAGTCCCGGGGCACCGGGCCGGACTTCGGGCAGGAGGCCGTCGAGACCCTGATGAAGCTGATGGAGGACCACCGCGACGAGATCGTCGTCATCGTCGCCGGGTACTCCGCGCAGATGGACCAGTTCCTCGCCTCCAACCCGGGCATGGCCTCACGGTTCTCCCGCACCGTCGAGTTCCCCAACTACAGCGCCGACGAGCTGGTCACCATCGTCGAGGGCCTCTGCGGCAAGCACTACTACGAGCTCGACGAGAACGCGCTGGTGGCGCTGCACCGGTACTTCGAGGACGTGCCGAAGAGCGCCACCTTCGGCAACGGCCGGGTCGCCCGGCAGGTCTTCGAGGAGATGATCAACCGGCAGGCCTCCCGGCTGGCCAGCGAACCGCCGGACGAGGACCGGGAGTTGTCCCGGCTGACCGCCGCCGACGTGCTCACGGTGCCCGCCAGCTCGCCGGGGGCCGCACCCGCCGCACCCGCCGGGCTCGCGGCCCCGACCGCCCCGGCCCCCGGCGAGCCGGCGGACCCGACGGAGCCGGTACCCGGCGGCCCGGCCTCCCCCGAGGGCGCGGCCGACGGCCCCGGGCCGCGCCACCTCGCGGCGCTGATCGGCATCGAGGAGGCGCGCGCCACGCTGCGCGGGCGGCTGCGGCGGACGGCTGAGGCCCTGCGGGCGGGCCGACCGATCGGCGGGCCGGCGCACCTGGTCATCCAGGGCGCGCCGGGCAGCGGCCGCCGGGCCCTCGCCCGCGCGTACGGCCGCGATCTCGCCGAACTCGGCTTCCCGTCGACCGGTTCGACGGCGCACCTGCCGCTGTCGGCCGTGCCCGCGCGCTGGCCGGAGCAGCCGCTGGTGCGACTGAGCGCAGCGCTGGCCGACGCTTCGGGCGGGGTACTGGTCGCCGAGGCGGACCCGGCGTTCACCCAGCGCCACCCCGAGGAGTGCGACGCCGTCCTCGCGGCCCTGGCCACCGTCGCCGCGAGCGCCGAGGACACGGTGCTGGTCCTGACCGGCAGCGGCCCGTACCTGGTCGAGACGCTGCGCCGACGGACCGACCTGGCCGGCTCCTTCGCGCAGTACGTCGAGCTCGCCGACTACTCGGCCGAGCAGACCCTGGACATGACGATCCGCCATCTGTCGTCCCACGGGATGCGGCTGGACGAGGAGGCGGCCGGCGCGCTGACCGCCGCCCTCGCCGAGCAGCCCGCGCAACGCACCGCGTACGCGGCACACCGGCTGGCCGAAAGGATCGCCGCCACCGCGCACGACCGCACGGTCACCCTGGACGACCTCACGCGTCCTCCGGCGGGCACCGGCTCCCGCCCCGAGGCTGAACGACCCCCGCAGCCGGAACCCGTACCCGCACACTCCTGAAAGGAAGCACCGTGGCCCAGCAGCTGTCCCAGGTCGAACTGGCGGGCATGACCGCCGCCCAGGGCACGTTCCAGCACGCCGTGGACGAGGCCACCACCTCCTACGCCAACGTGGAGGGCCAGGTCGAGGCGCTCGCCGCCAGCTGGACCGGTCAGGCCGCCAGCATCTACACCCAGGCCATGCAGCAGTGGCTGGCGGATTTCCAGAAGCTCAACCAGGCGCTGACCACCATGTTGGAGACGCTGGCCGCCAACACCCACGTCTACGCCAACACGCACCAGGACACCGAGCAGGTGGCCCACCAGGTCGCGCAGCAGGTCGCCTCGGGCGGCGGGCTCGTCGGCTTCCCGCTCTGACCCACCCCTCGCCTCTACTCCGCACCCCAGGGAGCAATCAGCATGAGCACGTACCGCGTTCAGATGGACCAGGTCGAGATCATCGTCGGTGAGATGGCCGCCATCACCCGGAAGATCAACGAGACGCTGGCCGACCTCGACAACCAGTCCACCGTCCACCTCGCCGAGTGGACGAGTGCCGCGCGCGACACCTACACGCAGGTCAAGGCCCAGTGGGACAGCGCCGCGGCCGACATGACCGTGAAGGCCAGCAACGCGACCCAGATGCTGGGCACGATCAACGAGTACTACGCCGCCGGCGAGCGCTCCGGCGTTCGGCTCTGGTCGTGACCGGCGGCGCCCCGATCAAGCCGGCCAGCGACCTGGGGGGTTCCGCGACCCCGGCTCCGGCGGACTACTCCAAGCTCCAGTACGGCGGCAGCACCTCGGTCTCGGGGGGGCACGGCAGCTACCAGTCGCCCGAGACGTTCACCGCGCCCGACGTCCCCCCGGCGCCGGGGAAGTCGAAGGGCACCACGGTGAGCACGCCGTCCCTGGACCTGTTCGCCGACAACATCGACCGGCTCATCGCCCCGGTGGACGCGGCGGGCAAGGCGCTCCAACCGATCGACGTGCATCCGGGGGCCTTCTACCACGCCTGGAAGATGCGGGGGACGGTCAACGGCGGCGACGGGGACGACGGACTGAAGCAGCAGTGCGTCAAGGCGCTCGGCGACCTCTCGAACGCGCTGGTCGATCTGCGAGAAGGCGTACGGACGTTGAGCGGTCAGTACAAGAGCATCGAGGAAGCCAACAAGATGACCGCCAAGGACCTCCACGATGCGATGAGTTCGGCGAGCGACAAGTTCAACACGGTCGTCAAGGATGCCGGCGGCGACGCGGCCACGGCCGGTGGCGGTAGCCAGAGCGGCGGCGGTGGCCAAGGCGACGGCGACAAGAACCACGGCAACGGCCACAGCGGCAACGACAGCAAGAGCAACTGATCGGCGCGTCGCCCGTCGCCGCCTCCCGACCGTCGGGGGCAGCGACGGGCGGCGCGGCCAAGCGACCGGGAGGGACCATGGGCGGCAAGGACGACGGCGACACGGGCAGCAGCGACAACGGCTTCACCAAGGGCGACCACGGTTCCCTCCGCGGCAATCCCACCGGCGGCAGCTTCCACGAGCACGACTACAACAGCTGGGACTGGAAGCACATCGAGGCCGCCATCGTCGGATTGGGCGGCGGCGTCAGCAGCGCCGAAAACCTCGAGTACGCCAAGTCGGTGGCCGACCCGCAGTCGCTCCAGGACGCGGCCGACACCTTCTACCAGGTGCAGCTGGTCTTCGCGGGCGTCTCGCAGGCGCTGACCGACCAGGCGAACGCGCTGGCGGGCAAGGACGGTGTGTGGACGGGCGACGCCGCGGACGCCTTCACGGAGATGATCAAGACCTTCTCCAAGCAGGTGGGCGCGGTGGCCGACGTGATCTCCGGCGGCCACTCCGGGAAGCACTCCGTCCCGCAGCAGCTCGCCAACAACGCGGTCAACCTGACCAACGCGCAGAACAAGATCCTGGAGATCGACAACTGGTACGCCAAGCAGGCGCACGATGCGTTGCACCTCCACGCCATGAGCGGTACCGGCCTGATCCCGGTCAGCCAGAAGCCCGAGCTGGTCGAGATGATGAACCACGACATGCGGCAGGTGCTGAAGAGCCTCGCGGGCGAGTACCAGGTCACCCTCGACGCGGTCACGTCGCCGGGCGGCATCAACTCCCCCCTCGGGGGCGGGGGTACCGGGCAGGACCAGCCCAAGCCGCCGGACCTGTCGGATCTCACGAGCCTCGACGGCGAGGACCACAAGCCCGGTATCGAACCCGTCACGCTCTCCTCGTTGCCCGAGCTGTCGAACCCGGCAGGAACCGACCTCGCCGGCAAGCTCCGTCTGAACGGCCTCGGCCCGGACCCGACCGGCGAGAAGCCCGAGCTCACGGCGTTCAAGGCCGGCACGAGCACCGCGGGCGCCGGTACCCTCGACGGCCCGCCGACCGCCTTCCCCGACCTCACCGCCGGCACACCCGCGGGCGACGTCAACGGTCTCAAGGCCGGCCTGGCCCCCTTCCCCGACGGAACGGGCACCGACGGCCTCGGTGGACTCGGTGGCCTCGACTCGGCCTCGCTCGCCCCTCCCGGGGCCGACCCCTTCACCGGTGGGACGGGCACCGGCGGCACCGGCGGCCTCAACGGCCTCTCCCCCTTGCCGACGTTGGGCACGGGGGGCCTCGGCACCCCCGCGCCCCTGCCCGGGGCCTTCCCCGGCGGCACCGGCGTCGGCGGTACGGGAGGCCTGGGCAGCGGTGACGGCCTCAGCACGGCCGATCCGGACACCTGGGGGTCGACGCCCGCCCCGGTACCGTTCACCGGCGGCCTCGGGACCGGGGGCACCGGAAAGCTGGGCAGCGGTCTGACCGGCCTGAAGCCCAGCGCCTTCCCCGGTGGTCTCGACACCGGTGCCACGGGTGGCCTGGGCAGCGGTCTGACCGGCGGCCTGCCCGTCGGCTTCCCCGGCGACCTCTCCACCTCCTCCGGGCTGCCCGCCGACCTCTCCGGAGGGTCCTCGATCCCCGGGTTGTCGGGCCTCGGCGAGGCGGGCACGGCGTTCCCGGGCGGCCTGGGCACGGGCGGCGCGGGCGGCCTGGCCGGCGCGGGCATGCCCTTCCTCCCGAACACCGGCGGCGGCCAGGCACCCCCCGTCAGCAGCGAACGCAGCGACGCCTCCGGCCTCCTCGACCACGACGCCAAACCGTGGGCCGGATCCACCGACGTCGGCGACGACATGGCCACCCACCTCGGCACCACCACCGGCGGCGAAGGACTCACCCTCCCCGTCGGCGCCGGCACCGCCCACGAAGCCACCGCTCCGGCCGAGGGCATGCCGTACCTGCCGGGCATGGGCGGCGGCGCCCAGGCACCCCCCGTCAGCAGCGAACGCAGCGACGCCTCCGGCCTCCTCGACCACGACGCCAAACCGTGGGCCGGATCCACCGACGTCGGCGACGACATGGCCACCCACCTCGGCACCACCACCGGCGGCGAAGGACTCACCCTCCCCGTCGGCGCCGGCACCGCCCACGAAGCCACCGCTCCGGCCGAGGGCATGCCGTACCTGCCGGGCATGGGCGGCGGCGCCCAGGCACCCGCCGTCAACAGCGAACGCAGCGACGCCTCGGGCCTGTTGGAGAACGACGCCGAACCCTGGACCGGCGCGGCGGACGGCGAGACCGCCGAGTCGGGCACCGCCGCGGGCGGCGAGGGGCTCGCGCTGCCCTTCTTCCCCACCCCGGTCGGGTCCGAGCGGGAGCAACGCGACGACCGCCGGGAAGCGGCCGCCGCCGCGCTCCTGGCCGGGGAGGCCGCGGCCGTCTGGGCGGAGGGTGTCGCCGTGCCCGGGACCGGGACCGAGGCCCAGAAGACGGCGGAGGCCACGGTGGGGACCCCGGCCGCGGAGCTCGCCACCGCCGCGCTCCCCTCCGCCACGATCTCCCTGCCGGAGGTCGTGGGTGACGAGGAGTCGGGCGCCGCCTGGGACGTCGCGGGCGCGGCGTTCGTGCCCCTGCTGTGGGCGGCCTCGGCGGAGGACGAGGCGGACGTCACGGCGGACGGTCCCGCCACGGCCGAGGAGGGCACCTGGGGGACGGTCGCGGCGGAGCCCGCGTTCACCACCTGGCAACCCAGCCGCGCCAGTGAGGCCGCCGCCACCCCGGCCGCGGTCGAGCTCGCGGGCGCCGCGCTGTCCTGCGCCGGCGACGACATCGCGCCCGAGCCCGAGGAGGAGCCCGCCGAGGCGGAGGAGGAGGAGGCCCCCGCCCGCGGGGCCGCCGACCTGCTCGTCCAGGAGCGCGAACTGTGGGGCACCTCGGACTCCGAGGGCCTCGGCGCCATCATCTGACCCGTGGCCGGAAGAGGAACCATGAGCTCGACGTACGACCAGGAGATCGAGGAACTCCTCGCGCTCTACCAGCGGCAGCGCGAGGGCGCGGCCGAGACCCGACGCAGGATCAACGAGACCACCGGGACGGCGACCGCACCCCGGCAGACCGTGAAGGTGACCGTCAATGCCGTGGGCGACGTCACCGGGATCGAGTTCCCCACGGGCGCGTTCCGGCGGCTGACCCCGAAGGAGCTCTCGGAGGCCCTGCTGACGACCATCGCCGAGGCGCGCCGCGACGCGCTGGAGCAGGTCGCCCGGATGACCGACCTCCAGCTGCCGTCGGGGGCGAACGCCGCCTCGCTGCTCCGCGGCGAGGGCGACCCCACCGCACTGCTGCCCGAGTCCCCGGGCATGCCGGACGAGGTGCGGGACTACATCGACACCGGCCTGAACCCTGGAGGCATCCGTGGCTGACCGAACCTTCTCCGTGGACCCGGAGGGCCTGCGCGAGCCGATCTCCCGCGTACGGGAGATCGCCGCGGAATTCCACGGCATCGGCGCCAGTCTCACCGAGAGGCTCGCGGAGGTCGGCCCCTGCTGGGGCAACGACGAGACCGGCCGGCAGTTCTCCGAGGTGTACCGGGGCCCCCGCGACCAGCTCCTCCTCGGCTTCACGGCCATGTCCGAGGTCGTGAACGAGACGGCCGACGGCATCGACACCATGGCGAAGAACTACCGCCGGCTGGAGGACCAGAACATCGCCCACGCGCAGACCCTCAAGGGCGGCGGCGAGAACCGCCCGTCCGTCGGGGGAACCGGCGGCGGACACACGGGCCGGCCGGGCAAGCCGTGACCATCCAGCTGCCCCCCGCGCTCGAATGGGTCGCCTCCCTGGCGGTCGGCTCCCGGTGGCCCAAGGGCGACGAGGACGCCATGGCCGGGCTGGGCCACATCTGGGAGGACGCCAAGCGGCGGCTGATCGCCGTCGTCGACCGGCTCGGACCCGCCGGGAGTGCCGTGCTCCAGCACGTCGGCGGCCAGGTCGCGGACCAGTTCACGCGGTTCGTCCAGAGCCTGGGGTCGAGCATCCCCGATGTCGCCGGGGCCGCGGGGCAGCTGGGTCTGGCCGCGCGCGACACCGGGGTGCAGCTCCAGCACGCCAAGATGATGATCCTCGCGCAGCTGGTGTGGCTGGCGAACGAGATCGTCGACCTGTCCTTCTGGGCACCGGAGGCGATCCCCGCCGCGGTCACCTCGGCGCGGGTGGCGGTCTCTCTGATCCTGCGCCGGCTGGCGATGGCCGTCGCCAGGGGCGCCGCCCTCCTGGCCGGCATGGACCTCGGGATCCAGGGCCTCCAGAGGCTCATGCACGACCGCACCTCGTGGGACTGGACCTCCGTCGGGATCTCGGCGGCCAGCGGCGGGATCGGCGGGGGCGTCGGCGGGATCGTCGGCGAGGGGGCGCGCGGCCTCTTCAAGAACGCGGCCAACACCGTGATCGGCAAGGGCGTCGTCGGCGGGGTCAGCGGCATCGCCGGCGGCACGGCGGTGACCTCCGTCTTCGGTGGACCGAACGACGTCGCCATGGCGGCCTCCGGCGGTGTGGTCGGCGGGGTGGCGGGCGGCCGCAAGGGCCGCGGCCGCGGCACCACGCCCAAGATCGACGACATCAACGTCCACGTCCCGGTGGTGCCGCACCTGCCCAAGTTCGAGGGCGGCGCGGGCCCGGGCGGGACCGGTGTGACGGGAACGGGCGGCGGCGGGGCGGAGGGGACCAGCGGCGCCGGCGACGGCGGATCGGGCGACCACCGGGGCGGCGACGGACAGGGCTCGAAGGCCGGTGAGCCGGTGGGCGGGCCCTCCGTCACCTCCGGCGAGGACACCCGGTCGGCGCCGCCTCCGACCGCTGGCGACGACGTGCCGTCGGAATCAGCCGCCCCGCCGGCCACGGGCGGCTCCTCCACCGCCTCGCCCGGTGAGCACACCTCCCCGACCGACACCGGTGACGGCGAAGGCACCGCGAAGTCGCCGACCGGCCCGGCAGCGGGCTCACCGGCCGAAGCCTCCGGGACGACGTCGGGTTTGCCGGGCTTCGAGACGACGCTCACCGGGGACCGGCCCGCCACCGGGTCCGCCTCGAACGGCGAGCGGCCGACGGCGAACGGAACGAGCACGGCGCGGGGCGGGACCGGCGGCCAGGGGTCCGGCTTCCGGCAGTTCGGCTCCCCACGGGACGGTGGGGTCTGGATGGCCCCACGCGCACCCGGCTGGCACGACGCCGACGGTGCCTCCCCGGCGGCGCCCGCCGCACAGCAGGCTCCGGCCTCCGCCAATGGGACGCACCCCCCGGTGTCCACCGGCGGGACGACGCCCACCACGGTGGTCGGGCACCCGGTCAGCACGGGGGTCGGGCACCCGGTCACCACGGCCGGGGGACACCCGGTCACCACGGAACCGGCGGCGCCCGTCGCCGGGCACGGTGGAGCCGGGCTCCCGTCGTCGGGCTCGGCCGGCCAGGCACCGGTCACCCACACCAGCGACGGTCCCGGCCACACCGCCGGGCAGGGCCGGACGGCCCCGACCTCCCCCGTCGCGCACGCCGCCGAGCCGCCGGGAACGCGGCAGGAACCGGCCGCACAACCGACGGCTGCCACCGCCCCGCCCGCCCAGGCCCCGGCCCAGACCCGGGAACCCGTCCAGGGCACCGATCACACCGGTACGGCCACGGGCACCCGACCCGGCCCGGGTGCCGGCTCCACCACGGTCACGGCCGGCACGGGCAACGGCGGGACGCCGGTTCGCACGCAGGACCAAGCCCAGCCGGCCCCGGCCCCCACCCAGCCCACCGAGACCCCCACCGCACCCGCCCGCCCACCACTCAGCAGCAGCACACCGAACGCCCCGGCGGCCACCGACGGCACACACAACACCGCCGAGCCGAACAACCATGCACAGGCACCCGCCCAGCCCGCCACCGCCCACACCACCACACCCGAACCCACCCCACCGCACACCACCCAACCCACCCGCCCACCACTCACCAGCAACGCACCCAACACCCCCGCCACCGGCGGCACACACAACACCGCCGTACCGGACAACGGGAGCAGCGGCGGGTCGACGGTGCGGCGGCCACCGGCTGTGTCGGCGGCCGCCACGCCCTCCGGGGCGTCCGGCGGGACGCCGCACGCCCCGTCCCCCGAGCCGCCCGCGCCGACTCATGGGCCCGCGACCGCGCAGCCGCCCGCGACCGCTCACGCGACGTCCGGCGGCAGCCGACAGCCCGGCCCAACCGCCCAGCCGTCCGCCGGGCCGGGAGGGCCGTTCGGACCGAGGCCGAGCGAGGTGGACCGCCAGGCCCCGCGCTTGCTGCTGCGCTCCGGCTTCGACCAGCGCCGCTTCACGTTCCAGGAGACGCGCTACACCGACCTGACCGTCCGGGTGGCGTTCAACGGCGACGCGAAGGACGCTGCCGACACCGTCAACAGCCTCCAGCAGGGCGTCCAGCAGCGCTTCAACGACCCGAACCACCGGCTGCCCAACGGTGACCGGCTGCACATCACGGTCGAACACGTCGGACCAGAGGGAAATCCGCACCTCACCGTCGACCTGGTCCCCCACGGCGGCCGGACGGACCAGTACACCTGGCCGATCGGCGCCGAGCCGACCACGTACACCCACGAGTTCACGCACCAGCTGGGCCTGCGGGACGAAAGTGCGGACCCCACCAACCCGCACCGCGCCGACGCGCCGGGCAGTCTGCTCGGCGACTACCGGAAGCCGCCCGCCGACCCCGGTCTCGACCAGGGTGGTCTGCGGGACCGCCACCTGCAGTTGCTCGGCACGCTGACCGGGGGCGACGAGGTCAGCTACCGCCCGCCCGTCGAATCGCCCGGCCGCGCCCGGGGCTCCGGCCAGGTACCGGTCCAGCAGGCACCGGACGGCCGTCCGCCTGCGGCGGAGGCGGAGAACCCGGCCGGCCGGCCCGGCGCACTGCCCGAGGCGCCGGCCACCTCCGGCCCGGTCGCGCCGGCCTCGCGTCCCGGGACGGAGGCCGGCACGCCGTCGGAGTCGCCCGCGGACGGGAGCACCGGCCGAGGCCCCGTCAGCGCCGACCCCGGTTGGCGGAACGCCCGCGCCTCCGCGCCCTGGACGCCGCGCCAGCACACCTGGGTGGACCCGGTCGCCGTCCCCACCCGCACCGAGTACCCCGCGGCCGTCCCCAGCCGGCCGCACACCCCTGCCCCGGTGATCTCGCGCGCGGCACCGCCTGCCGAGGCCACCGCGAGCCGACCCACGCCCCACGACCCGGCCGCCCAGCAGCACCAGCCCTCCGCCGCCGAGCCCACCCGACCGGCCACCGACCGACCCGCCGCCCACGAGCCCAGCACCCGGACCCCCACCAGCCAGGAGCCCACCCCGGCCCGACCCACGACGCGCGAGCCCGCCGACACGCCTGCCACCAGCCAGCGCCCCGCCACCCAGGAATCCACCACCCACGAGACGACCCACCAGCCCACCGCCCACGAGCCCAACTCCCAGCCCGCAACCAACGAACCCACCACCCGGCCCGCCGCCAGCCGGCAATCCACCACCGACGAGCCCAGCACCCGGACCCCCACCCGCCAGGAGACCGCCCCGGCCCGACCCACGACGCACGAGCCCGCTACCAACCAGCGACCCGCCACCCAGGAATCCACCTCGCACGAGGCGGCCAACCAGCACACCGCGCAGCCGGCAACCCACGACCCCGCCACCCAGGCCCCCGACCACGCGCCGGTCGACCCGCACCAGGCGGCACCGCCGCCGCCCACGCGCCCCGCGCCCGCGGCACCGGCCGCCCCGGTCGACCCCCGGCACACCACCTCCCTCGCCGAGATCAAGATCACCGATGATCCCGGGCCGGCGGCCGTGCGGGCCCGGATCGACGACATCCTCGGCGACCACCGCACCGACACGACGGTCGTGCAGGGGCTCGACTCCCAGCTCACGCCCGGCAACTTCCGCGCGAACCATCCGCAGATGGTCGACGACGCCTGGCGGTTCCAGATCATCGTCAACGGACGCCCGCACGAGGTGCAGATCACCGCCCGGCCGAACCCCTGGCAACCGGCCGCGCACGTACCCACCAAGGACCAGGCCGAGAAGGACGGCAAGACCGACATCGAGTCGACCGCCAAGTCCACCTTCACCCCCGACCCGCGCAAGACCCAGGCCTCCCGCACGCTGTCCGCCCTCAACGTCGCGCCGGCCATCACGCATCCGGTCAACGAGAACCTGTTCGCGACCGGTTCCGCCAACGTCAGCTTCGGCGGGGCGAACCACGAGACGGAAACCGTCGTCACGTCGGAGGCCGAGACGTCCAACAAGCTGACGCTGACCGGGCCGACCTCCCCGCACATCGCCCAGTTCGCCTACACCGTCACCGTCCTGGATCATCAGGGACGACCGCTCGGCCCCGGTGGACGTCCGCCGATCACGGGCTCGGTGACCGCAGAGATCCCCAACCGAGGGACCCCTGCCGGGACCGCGCCACGGGCCTGGGAAGGCTGGGATCCGGCACCGGCGGGCCGGCCCGCCCCGGAGCCGGGTGCACACCCCGAGGGGCAACCGCTCACCATCATCGGGCTCGGCGACGCCCGGAACGCGGTCTTCGACGCCCTGCCGGAGGAGAAGCGCCCGGACGCCCCCGCACACATGGTGATCAACGACTTCTTCACGACGAAGAACGTGCTCAACGAGTTCGAACACGCGGCGGGTTGGGGCATGACGTCGACTCCGATACGGTTCTCCGACGGCAGTGAGGGTCACCTGCACCTCACCCTGGAACCCCACGGCTCCACCGTGCTGGACACCGTCGACCACAAGAGCGAACAGGGTTCGAACACGTCGACCGAGCACAAGGCGAGCCACGTGAACAAGTCGTCCCGGAGCGCGGGAGTCAGTGGCGGTGTTGTGGGCCAGGTGAAGAAGTCGACGGAACCGGGAAGCCACGAGTCCACCTGGGCCGGCGGTTCGGTGGGCTACTCCTACACCGCGAACCGCGACCACGAGAGCAGGAACTACCACACCGTGAAGGTGGCGAGCAGCCATGAGCACGAGGGCAAGGCCGACCTGGTGGCCACCGACGTGCACTTCCACATCAGCGTGACGAAGCAGCGGTTCTCCCCGCGCCTCGACGGTCTGCACGACACGAACAACGTGCAGATCGGCGGCCGCGCCGTGACGGACCACCCGCCCGGGGAGCACCGGATCTCCATGGAGGCGCCCATCACCGGCCAGGTACGCCGCGTGGTGCAGTACCCTCCGACCACCCACACCCCCGCCGAATCCAACACGAGCAACTCCACCACCACCCACACCCCCGCCCAGCACGCCCCGGCCGGTCCGGCCCACACCGCGGCCCCCGCCACCCACGCCGAGGCCGCCGGTAGCGCCGGCGCCGAGCACCCGGCTCAGCCACACGCGGCCCCGGCGGACGCGCCCGCCGCACCGACCAGACCGGCGCCCCCCGCTCCCCCGGACGCCGCCGGGCTCCGCGACCCGCTGAACAGCCAGCGCACCACGTACCTCAAGGTCCCCGGCTCGGCGGAGTTGGCGAACCACATCGTCACCCGACTGCACACGGAGGCTCCCGGGCTCCTCCCCCCGCCGGCCGGTGCCGCCGGTGCCCCGGGCGGGGGCCACGCCCGGATCACCCCGCAGGCGGTCAAGAACCTCGACGAACTCCACCAGCAGATCACCCCGTCCGCCCTGGCCCGTGGCGGGCCCGACCTGATCGACGGCAAGTTCCGGATCACCCTGGACGGCTCGCACCTGCCGGGGATCGACGCGAAGACGTTCGAGATCCTGGTCAAGGCCGACCTGGGCCCCGGCGAGCACGCCGGCTCCCAGACCTCCACCACGAAGAACAGCATCAGCCTCACCTCGGGCGGGGACCTGGTGGTCACCGCCGGCGGCAAGCACGCGGTCACCGGCTCCGGGAACGTGCGAAGCTCGCTCAACCCGCCGGACACCACCCGAGCCTTCGTCAGCGGCAATCTCGAAGGTTCCTCCAGCAAGAGCCACGTGACCACCACGGCCGCGGCCACCGAGACCAAGCACGAGTTCAGCCTGAAGTCATCGGCCGACCAGTTCGGCTACCCGGTGACCTACCACGTGTTGGTCGGCCGCGAGAACTCCGTGCACCCCACCACGGTGCTGGACACCGGCGCCGGCTCCGCGCACGCCGGGCAGACCCGGACGTTCCAACCGCACAGCGGGCAACTGGTGGTGGAACAGCACCGGCCCGCGACCCCGGCCGACACCCCGCCGCCCGAGCACCTCGCGATCCCCCGGCTGCCGCAGGCGAACTTCATCCGGCACGTCGACGACCAGCAGGCCTTCCGGGAGAGCGCCGAGAAGGCGCTGAACAGCGCCTTCGACCAGTGGCACCTCGGACGCACTCCGGACCTGTCCAAGGTAGTGGACCTGCTCGGCGGGCCGGACCAACTGCGCGGGGCCGTCACCTCGTCACACGGCGGCTGGTCGAACTCCGGCGAGGAGCAGGTGGGTTGGGGGATCAGGCAGGGCGCCGCCGGATTGTCCACCCGGACGCAGATGACCGACTTCCACTACCTGGAAACCCTCCCCGGCGAGGGCAAGCTCACCATCGAGAGCACCTCCAAGACGTCCACGGCGGTCGAGGACAAGTGGACCCGCGCGGGGAAGGGCGGAGTCGGCCCGGACTTCGGCAAGTTCCCCGAGAATCCGACGAACGAACACCAGTCCAGCTACCAGATCCGAGGCGGGTTCAAGGTCAAGGGCGGCGCCACGGTCACCGGCGGCGACGCGGTCAAGAACGAGATGTCGACCACCCGGACGCTCGCCACGCCCAAGGGCACCTGGCACGTCTACCAGGCCCACGCCCGGATCACGACCGTCGGACGGGTCACCGACAACAGCGGCAAGACGTACTACGGCGAACCACAGCAGAGCGAGCACATCGTGCACGTCCTGCTCTCCGACGGAGACGTGCGCGCGCTGGGCGGGCACACCGAGGCGCCGGAGCCGTCCGACCCGCGCACCGCCCCACTGCTCGACCACGGCATCAGCGGCGGTGCGTCCGTCCACGTCCCGAGCAGTGACGAGATCCTGGGCGAAATCGACCGACAGCTGCACGGTCCACGGCCGGCGGGTGAGGTGCCGACGGCGGCGCTGCCCTTCGCCGACGCCTTCTCCCCGCACAACCTGAGCGCGAACCCCGACGACGTGATGGGCAAGGGCATCCTCGCCACCCACGTGGACGAGGGCCGCACCAACCGGGTGATCACCCAGGTGCTGGTCCGCGGGGTGCCGCAGGGCGGCTGGCGCGACGACCACCAGCAGGCGGAGAACGAGATCAGCCGCAAGGTCACCAACTCGCAAACCGTCACCGGAAACTCCGGCGGCTCGGGCTCCGTGGGTGCGGAAACACAGAACGTGCGCTTCTCGGGCCGCGCTCCGAAGAGCGTCCCCCGCGTGAGCAACGGCAGCTTCAACCCGGCCGGAGGCATCGAAGGCACGCTGACCAACGCCTCCAAGTCGGGGATCACCACCGAGGTCGGCCACAAGACCTCCGGCTTCGGCACCAACCACAAGTTCTCCAACGACGTGCACTTCGACGTGACGGTCAGCCAGCACAACAGCTACGGAAGGTTCGTCAACCTCAGGAACGCCCCCCAACCGGTCACCCCGACTTGGCGGGTCGAGTCGTGGGTGCCCGAGCCGCTGACCGAGAAGCCCGCGGCGGACCAGGATCCGGCCGCCGTCCAGCCGCCGCCCGCCCAGCATCGGCCCGTCGCACAGCCGCAGGCACCGCAGCCGGTCGGCGACGGGTCGGGTGCCCCTCCCGGCGGGGGGATCGCGCTCCAGCCGATCGGTCCGCACGCGGCCGACGTCAACGCCTGGCGGGCGCAACTCGCCGGTGGCCACGACATGGTCGGCTTCGACAACGCCGGCCAGCTGATGGACAACGCCGTCCACACCCTCACCACCCCCCGCCCGTGGGGCGACGGCGTCCTCGGCCGGACCGGGTCGGCCCTGGCCACGGGCGCCGGGGCGGTCGGCTCGGCCGTGAGTGCGTTCGCCCACGCCGTCACGCCGCAGCCCGCGCTCGACCTGCACCACCGGGTCGTCCAGTCCTTCGTCAGCGACCCGCGCCTGCCGGCGGGCAACGTGCTGAAGCAGGAGCAGCACCTGTCGGTCGACATGCAGGCGGCGGTCCGTCAGGTGTTCTCCGCGCAGTCCATGCCGCCCGTCTACCACCAGCTCAACACCCCCGGATCCGAGTACCGGACGGTCCCCCTCGGTGCGGACGGCCGGACCGGCCTGGCGGTCCGGATGGAACCGACCGGCCCGGCCGTGGAGGTCAACACCCGCGACAAGGGGAAGGACGAGCTCACCATCGGCGCCGAGAACGCCTCCAGCACCACGTCGACCAAGGGCTACACCTGGAGCGCCACCCCCGCGGACTTCTCCGTGCTGACCAAGAATCCCCTGGTGAACGTTCCGGTCAACCCCATCAACCTGGGGGGCCAGGCCACCGCCGATCGTTCCACCCCGGTGACCCACGCCCCCGGCGTGCCCAGCCGCTCCCTGCCGCTTCCCGACATCCCGCACGGCAAGGCGCCGACCGAAGCGGGCAAGGCGGAGCTCACGGGGCCGCAGGCGCTCGTGCGCCAGCCGGTGACCATCACCACGCAGAAGGTCGACCAGGACGGGCCGTACGGTGAGGCCGTGCCGACCCACGGCAACCTGTACTACTGGACGGAGAAGCCCGCGGCGGCGCCCGCACCCGCACCCGCGGCCGCCGGTGGCTCGTCGAACGCCGGCGCCTCCGGCAGCGGTTCGGCTGGTGCCCCGGCGCCTGCGGGCGCTCCGGGAGACGCCTCCACACCCGCCGCGCACACCCCGGCAGCGCCTCCCGGGAACACCTCCTCCCAGCCCGCGAACACAGCCGCACCCGCACCCACCGAGCCTGCGAACGCAGCCCCGCCCCCACCGGCCCGGCCCGCGAACGTACCCGCACCGGCTACCTCGACCGGCGCACCCCCAGCCACCACGACCAGCGCGGCACCACCCCCCACCACCGCCCAGCCCGCACGTACGCCCGCCGCCGACAGCTCGGCAGGCGCATCCGCACCTGTATCCGCATCCGCCCAGCCCGCGAACGCCCCGACCCTCACCGGTAGTCCTGCGAGCGCACCCGGCGTCCAGCAGCAACCGGCCACGGTCACCCCGGTACCCGCCACCGCCGCGCGGCCCGTCGTCACGCTCGACACCTCTCGGCACCCCGGCCCGGCACCCGTGGCTCCCGCCGTCCACCGACCGCCGAACGACGCCGCCTCCGAGGTGTCGAGCCTGCATTCGGTGCTGTCGGACCTCGCCGGGCAGTCGCCGGTCTCCCCGGTCTCCACCCACTCCCCAGCCCCCCTCGGCTCGGGCCACTCCGGCGGCTCCGGCGGCTCCGTCCTGGACGATCTCGCCGCGTCCACCGCACCCCGCCAGGCACCCGCGTCGGTGCCCGCGGTGACCAACGCCGACCAGCCCACTGCCGCGGGCTCCTCGACCGCCCCGCCCGCCGGGCCCGGTCCGGCGGGCGCACCCACGGCCGGCCGGCCGCCGCAGCTCCCCGTCACCGGGCAGGGCGGCGGCACCACGGGCGGCACGCCCAGGCCAGTCAGCTCGGGCGACCCGGCCCGGACCGGGCCCAGGCACGCGCTGACGCGCAGGGCACCCCGCCGGGCGTCGGTCCCACGGCGCCGGCGGCGGACGGGCCGATCCTGTCGGCCTCGGGCGGTCTCAGCCTCGCCCCGGTCCCGCTCACCACCGGGCCCTCCCCCGCAAGCTCGCCCGTCGCCCCCGTCCTGCCGGCCACCCCGACGCCGCCGCTCCCGCCCCCGCGACACCCCGAGGCCGCCGGAACCCCCGCCGCCGGAGCCCCGGAGGCGGGGGCCGCCCCGCCCGATCCGACCACCCGTTAGCGAGTGCCGCCCCGCCCGCGGTTCGGGCGGGGCGGACACCGATCGGGCGAGTGCGGCGCCCGTTCGGACATTTCCCGCGCCCGAGCCAACCTCGTACGGACCCCAATCGGTCAAAGACTGGTAAGGATTCCGCAAGATTCGGGCACTCCCGGCGCTGCGCGGCGCCGGTATAAATCTGAACAGGTACCGAACGAGCCGACGACGCCCGAACGGGCCACTACGGAAGAGGAGTTGAGGAGGCCCTTGATGCGCGGGGAAGAGCGGAAGCACCGGATCCTCACCCTGGCACGCCAGCAGGGCCGGATCGAGGTCACCCGGGTCGCCGACGAGCTCGGCGTCGCACAGGAGACCGTCCGCCGCGATCTGCGCGTGCTGGAGGACCGGGGACTGCTCCACCGCACCCACGGCGGGGCGTACCCCGTCGAGAGTGCGGGCTTCGAGACCGACCTGGCCCGGCGCACCACGCTCAACGTCGACCAGAAGCGCCGGATCGCGGCCACCGCCGCCGGCCTCCTCGGCGAGGCCGAGACGGTGTTCATCGACGAGGGCTACACCCCCCAACTCCTGGCGTCACTGCTGCCGACCGACCGGCCGCTGACCGTGGTGACCGCCTCGCTGACGACCGCCGCCGCGGTGGCGGAGTGCAACAACCTGACAGTGCTGCTCCTCGGCGGCCGTGTCAGGTCGCGCACGCTCGCCACGGTCGGCTCGTGGACGTGCACCATGCTGAGCGGATTCGTCATCGACCTCGCCTTCATCGGCGCGAACGGCATCTCCCGGGAGATGGGGCTGACCACGCCCGATCCGGTCGTCGCCGACGTCAAGACCAAGGCTCTCCAGGTCTCCCGGCGGCGGGTCTTCATGGGCGTGCACACCAAGTTCGGCGCCAGCAGCTTCTGCCGGTTCGCCGAGGTCGGCGACTTCGAGGCGATCGTCACCGACACGGGCCTGCCCGCCGTCGAGGCCCAACGCTACGCCCTGCTCGGCCCCAAGGTCATCCGGGTCTGACGACCCGCCCCCTCCCCCGCCGACGGCGCACGCCGCCGGCCGGTCGCACCCGCACGAACTCGAAACAGGAGCACCCATGATCCCCAGACGCGCCCTCGCGGTCGGCGCCGCCCTGCTCACCACCGTCGGCCTCACGTCGTGCAGCGGGGCGGGCGGAACCGGCGGCGGGCACTCGATCAACGTGCTGATGGTGAACAACCCGCAGATGATCGACCTCCAGAAGCTGACGGCCGACTACTTCACCAAGTCCACCGGCATCACGGTCAACTTCACGGTGCTGCCGGAGAACGACGTCCGCCACAAGATCACGCAGGACTTCTCCAGCCAGTCCGGCCAGTACGACGTGGCGACCATCAGCAACTACGAGACGCCCATCTTCACCAAGAACGGGTGGCTGACCCCGCTGACCCCGCGCGCGAACGCCGACGCGGCCTTCGACCAGAACGACGTCCTGCCCGCCATCCGCACCTCGCTCACGGTGGACGACCAGATGTACGCCGAGCCGTTCTACGGCGAGTCGTCGTTCCTGATGTACCGCAAGGACGTCTTCGCAGCCAAGCAGCTGACCATGCCCGACAAGCCCACCTGGCAGCAGGTCGCCGCACTGGCCGCGCAGGTGGACGGCGCCCAGCCGGGCATGAAGGGCATCTGCCTGCGCGGCCAGCCCGGCTGGGGCGAGCTGACCGCCCCGCTCACCACCGTGGTGAACACCATGGGCGGCACCTGGTTCGACAAGGACTGGCACGCACAACTGACCAGCCCCGCCTTCCAGAAGGCCACCTCGTTCTACGTCGACCTGGTCCGCTCCCACGGCGAGGCCGGCGCGCCCGAGGCCGGCTTCACCGAGTGCCTCAACAACCTGGAGCAGGGCAAGACCGCCATGTGGTACGACGCGACCTCGGCGGCCGGCGCCCTGGAGACGACCGGCTCGCCGGTCGCGGGGAAGATCGGCTACGTGCCCGCCCCGGTGGAGCAGACGGCCGGCTCGGGCTGGCTCTTCACCTGGGCCTGGGGCCTGCAGAAGGCCAGCAAGCACCAGGACGACGCCTGGAAGTTCATCTCCTGGGCGTCCAGCAAGCAGTACGAGCAGCTGGTCGGCGCCCAGTTGGGCTGGTCCCGCGTACCGGCCGGCAAGCGGACGTCCACCTACGCCACCCCCCAGTACCTGCAGTCGGCCTCGGCGTTCGCCCAACCCACGCTGACCGCCCTGCAGTCCGCCGATCCGGCCGACCCCGGCGTCCAGCCGCGCCCGGCCCCCGGCATCCAGTTCGTGGGCATCCCCGAGTTCGAGGACCTGGGCACCCAGGTGTCCCAGCAGATCAGCTCCGCCATCGCGGGCCAGATCAGCGTGGACCAGGCACTGGCCACCAGTCAGGGCCTCGCCGAGAAGGTCGCCGCCGCGCACGCCGAGTAGCAGCCACCACCGAATGACATCCCCCATCCGGTGGGCCCCGGCTGACACCGCGCCTCCCAGCCGGGGGCCACCCGCACCCGAGGGACTCCCATGAACACAGCCTCCCTACCCGACTCCTTGCAGGCCTCCGTGGCCGGCCGCGGCCGCACGGAGCCCCCCGAGCGACGCCCGCGCGGGGCCTGGGCGCGTCGCGCGCCCCTGCTCCCCGCCCTGATCTTCATGATCGTGGTCACCCAGCTGCCCTTCGTGGGCACCCTGGCGATCTCCTTCATGCGGTGGAACGCCCTGGACCCGGCGGGCCGCGGGTTCGGCGGGCTCGCCAACTACGCCCACGCGCTGACCGACCCGGCGCTGCGCACGTCCATCCTGACGACCGTCGAGCTGACCGTCACCGTCGTCGCCGTCAGCCTCCTGCTGGGGCTCGGCGCGGCGCTGCTGCTCGACCGCCGCTTCCTCGGTCGAGGCCTGGTGCGGACGATGATGATCACGCCGTTCCTGGTGGTGCCGGTGGCCTCCGCGCTGCTGTGGAAGCACGCGCTCTACAACGCCTCCTACGGCCTGTTCGACGGCCTGCTCACGGCGGTGGCCGGCGACGACGCGCCGCAGCCGGACTGGCTGTCCAGCCTGCCGCTGCTGTCGGTGGAGGCCTCCCTGGTGTGGCAGTGGACGCCGTTCATGATGCTGATCCTGCTCGCCGGGCTGCAGAGCCGCCCACTGGACGCCGTTGAGGCGGCGCGGGTGGACGGCGCCAACACCTGGCAGATCTTCCGGTACATCACGCTGCCGCACCTGCGCCGCTACCTGGAGCTGGCCGCCCTGCTCGGCAGCATCTACGTGGTGCAGAACTTCGACGCGGTCTTCACCCTGACCTCGGGCGGCCTGGGCACCGCCAACCTGCCGTACACCGTCTACCGGACGTTCTACGAGGGGCACGACTACGGCCAGGCGTCGGCGGACGGGGTGATCGTGGTCGTGCTGACCACGCTCATCGCGACCCTCGCGCTGCGCACCGTCCTCTCGCTGTTCCGCGAGGAGAGCCGCTGATGACCACCACCCGGGTGCGCCGCACCAACAGCCTGCTCGGCCTCGCCGCCTGGCTGGTCGGCCTGCTCTTCCTCCTTCCGTTCGCCTGGATGGTGCTCACCTCGCTGCACAGCGAGCAGGACGCCGCGACCAACCCGCCGAGCGTGGCCGCCCCGCTGACCCTCCAGGGCTACCGCGAGTTCTTCGGTGCCGGGACGGGGATGAGCCCCTGGCCGCCGCTGATCAACTCGATGACCGCGAGCGTGGTGTCCACCCTCCTGGTGCTGGCCCTGGCCACCCCGGCCGCGTACGCGCTGGCCATCAAGCCGGTCCGGAAGTGGACCAACACCCTGTTCTTCTTCCTGAGCACCAAGATGCTCCCGGCGGTAGCGGCCCTGCTGCCCGTCTACCTGATCGCGCAGAACGCCGGCCTGCTGGACAACATCTGGCTGCTCGTCGTCCTCTACACCTCGATGAACCTGCCGATCGCGGTGTGGATGATGCGCTCCTTCCTCGCGGAGGTGCCCAAGGAGATCCTGGAGGCGGCCGCCATCGACGGCGCCGGTCTGCCGGCGGTGCTGCTGCGCGTGCTGGCGCCGGTGGCCGCTCCCGGCATCGCCGCGACCGCCCTCATCTCCTTCATCTTCAGCTGGAACGAGCTGCTGTTCGCCCGGGTCCTCACCGGCGTGGTCGCCGGCACCGCACCCGTCTTCCTCACCGGCTTCGTCACCAGCCAGGGACTCTTCCTGGCCAAGGTCTGCGCGGCCGCCGTCTGTGTCTCCCTGCCGGTGCTCGTCGCCGGTTTCGCCGCCCAGGACAAGCTCGTCCAGGGCCTCTCCCTTGGAGCCGTCAAGTGAAGGCAGTCGTCATCAGCTCGCCCGGTGTACTCGGCATCGAGACCGTGGACGACCCGACGCCCGGCCCCGGCGAGGTGGTGGTGAAGGTCGCGGCCTGCGGCCTCTGCGGCACCGACCTGCACATCCTGGAGGGCGAGTTCGCCCCCAGCCTGCCGCTGGTCCCCGGCCACGAGTTCGCCGGGGAGGTCGTGGCGCTCGGCGCCGGGGTGACGGACCTCGCGGTCGGCGACAAGGTCGCCGTCGACCCCTCGCTGTACTGCCACGAGTGCCACTACTGCCGCCTCGGCCGGGACAACCTCTGCGAGCGGTACGCCGCCATCGGCGTCACCACGGCGGGCGCCGCGGCCGAGTACGCCGTCGCCCCCGCCGCCAACTGCGTCCGGCTGCCCGAGCACGTCGGCGTCGAGGACGCCGCCCTCATCGAGCCGCTCTCGTGCGCGGTGCGCGGCTACGACGTCCTGCGCGGCAGGATCGGGTCCAACGTCCTCATCTACGGCTCCGGCACCATGGGCCTGATGATGCTGGAGCTCGCCAAGCGCACCGGCGCGGCCTCGGTGGACGTCGTCGACCTCAACGACGAGCGCCTGGCCACGGCCCGCCTGCTCGGCTGCGACCGCACGGCCGCGGGCGCCGCGGAGTTCGACCAGCCCCGCGGCTGGGACGTGGTGATCGACGCCACCGGCAACGAGCACGCGATCCAGGACGCGCTCGGCCGCGTCGGCCGGGGCGGCACCTACCTGCAGTTCGGCGTCGCCGCCTACGCGGCCCGCGCCGTCATCGAGCCGTACAAGATCTACAACCAGGAGATCACCATCACCGGCTCGATGGCCGTGCTGCACAGCTTCGAACGCGCGGCCGCGCTCTTCGCCGCCGGGGTGCTGGACCCGGAGGTCTTCATCAGCGACCGCTATCCCCTCGCCGACTACGCCACCGCCCTCCAGCGCTTCCAGGCGGGCCAGGGCCGGAAGATCCTGGTCACCCCGTGACCGACCACACCCTGCTCCCCCCTGCCGACCGCGCCGCCCCGTCCCCGGCCGCCCCCGCCCCGACCGGCCGCGCGCCGGCCGTCCTGGTCGTCGGTGAGGCGCTCGCCGACGTGCTCGACACCCCCGACGGCCGGCGCGCCCACCCGGGCGGCAGCCCCGCCAACACCGCCCTCGGCCTGGCGAGACTCGGCCACCAGGCCCACCTCGCCACCCGACTGGGCGACGACGCGTACGGCTCGATGATCCGCGACCACCTGGCCCGCGACGGCGTGACGCTCACCCCCGACGCGGTCGGCGACCGCCCGACGTCCACCGCCACGGCCGTCCTCGACGACGAGGGCAGGGCCACCTACACCTTCGACATCTTCTGGGACCTGTCACCGACGGTCACCGAACTGATCGGAGAGCAGTCCTTCGAGCACCTGCATGCCGGTTCGGTCGCCGCCCTGCTCGAACCGGGAGCCGCCCGGGTGCTCGCCCTGGTCCGCGGAGCGCCGACGGCCGCGACGATCTCCTACGACCCCAACCTGCGGCCGGCGCTCCTGGCCGCTCCCGGGCGGGAGCGGCCCCGGGTGGAGCGGCTGGTGGCGCTCAGCGACGTGGTCAAGGTCAGCGACGAGGACCTCGACTGGCTGTACCCCGGGGAGGACGCCCAGGAGATCGCCGCCGCGTGGGCGCGTCGCGGCCCCGCGCTGGTCGTACTGACGCGGGGCACCCTGGGGGCGAGCGCCCACTGGCGGCACGGCCGCCACGACGTGGCCGCCGCCCCGGTCGAGGTCGCCGACACCATCGGCGCCGGTGACGCCTTCATGTCGGGCCTGATCAGCGGGCTCCTGGAGGGCGGGCTGCTGGGCGCCGGTCGCTTCGGGCTGGTCGGGGCGACCAGCACGGAGCAGCCGTCCCCCGCGCTGGTGGCCGCCCTGGAGCGGGCCGCCCGCACGGCGGCGCTCACCTGCGCCCGCCACGGCGCGGATCCGCCGACCCGGGCCGAGCTGGCGGCGTTCGACCTCTGAAGCCGGTCCCGGCGGGCGTCACGCCTCGTGGTCACCCTCGCGGCGGTGTAAGAAAGGGCGCACGGTCGAACGTCGCGACCGACCCTGCCGCCAAGAGCCCTCGGACCGTTGCCGGTCAGGTCTTCGCTCTCCGAGTCGTGGTCGTGGTCCTGCTGGTCCTCGGGGCGATCCTGGCGCTGGCCCTGGAGTCACGGCACGCCAGCGAGACCGAGGCCCGCAACCGGTCGGTGGCGGTGGCGTAGGCGTTCGCGCACAGCGATGGACCAAGGCGTCGGTCAAGTCGGCACTGGGGCCCGGTGCCTGGCGTCGTGGTACCTTGCCGGCGCCGGTGGGCCTGACGGAAACATGAGGATCACTCATGTTACTGACGTCACGCCGAAACACCAGAGGAGACCGGCCCGGCCAGGACGACTTCAAGGCCGACCTGGTGGCCGTGCTGCTGCACCACGAGGACTCCGGCGTCCCCGCCGACCGCGCCGCCCTCCTCGCCGAGGCCCGCGGTGGCGCCGCGGGGCCGCTTCGCCCGTACCTCGCCTGCCTGGGCTCGGGCCTGCGCCGGCTCCCGAGCCACCACGGTGCCGTGCTGCTGGGTGCCGACCTGACGCCGGAGGCGCTCGAGGCCTTCTCCGTCGGCCTGGCACTCGTCGAACCGGGGCCGGTTGCCGGCCTGGCCTCGCCTGCGGCCGCCCTCGGCACTCCGGCCGAGTTCGTCGTCTGGTCGACCACCGGCCGACGGACCGCCGCCTTCGGGGACGACCAGGAGGTGCCACAGGTCGCCTTCCCGCCGGGGACCCGTTTCGTGGTGGTCGACGTCGCGGCCCGGCCCGCCCGGGTGCTGCTGCGCGAGACCACCGGCCCGTCGGCGGCGGGCCCGGACGACGAGCGGGACCGCAGCGCACGCGACCGGCTGCGCGCCTGGCTGGAACGCCGGGACAAGGTGGCGCCGGCCGATCGCCGGACGATCGCCCGCCCGGAGCGCTTCCGCCTCGCCCCGGGCGTGCTCCTCCCGGACCCGCCCTCCCCACCGGCCGCCGACCCCGACCCGCCCGCCGAGGCCTGACCGGGCCGCTCCACGCCCGTACGGACCGGCGGCGGTTCACCGGTGTCCGGCATCCTCCGGACACCGGCCGCCCCTACCGTCCACCGAACCCATATCGCCCCCTTCCACGGGCACCCGGCCCGTGGCCTCCACTGCTCACGGCCGCGGGGCACCGGCGCCCGGTGTTCCCCAGGACGCCGGCGCCCCGGGCCGCTCCGCGTGACGACCGGTCAGGCGCGACGCTTGGCCGCGGTCTTGCGGGCGACGAGGACCAGGCCCGCACCGGCGGCCAGCACGGCGCCACCGGCCAGGGCGAGCGGGGTGCTGCCCCCGCCACCGGTCTGCGCCAGGGCCGGCGCGGTGCTCGCCCCGGCGCCGGGCGTCGCGGCCGGCGTGGTCGGCGTGGTCGGCGTGGCCCGCGGGGTGGTCCCGGGAGCAGTCGGAGCCGGGGTGGTCGCCGAGGGCGTGGCGACCGGCGAGGCCGGGACCGACGCGGTCGGCGTCGGGGTCGCCGGAACGGACGGGGTGGTGGTCGGGGTGCCGGTCGGCGTCGGGGTGGCGGACGGGCAGAGCGGAACGTCCGCCACCTTCTTGTCCACGTGGGTGTCCGCCAGGGTGTAGCGCCAGGTGTCGCCCTTGCCCGAGTAGCCGACGGTCAGCTTGACGGTGCTCCGCGCCTCGATCCTGCCGTGGTACTCCTCGGTCCCGCCGACCAGGCTGAGGGTGTAGTCACCCGCGGCCTTGTAGTGGTTCCCGAGGACGAGCTCGACGTGCCCGGCGTCCGCCCGGCAACCGATCTCCACGGAGGCGTCGCTCGGGTTCCAGGCGAAGGCGGTCCCGCTGTTCGCCAGGGCGAGGGCGGCGACCGCGCTCCCGGTGGCCACAGCCGCCCGCCGTACGTGCTTCATCAGTGCTTTTCTCCTCGGGAGTTCATGGCGTGGGAAAGCCTCGCGCGCGTCCCGGGGGGATGGCGGGGAAGCGCGCGAGGCTGCGAGCCCGGGCCGCCTCCGCGGGCCGTGGCGGCGACGAGCGGAGGCGGGGCACGGGGCTCTCGTCCCGACACACGGATGTCGTGCCCCATCCGGTTCAGTCGCCCCCGACACCGGCTGGAGCCCGGGCGTCACCGCCGACGGCCTGTTCACCCTCATCGCCTCGGCCGCCCGGGCCCGCGAACACGCCCCGGAGGACGCCGACCAGGTGCTGACCGTCCTCATCGACGGCCGGCCGCGCGTCTGACGGGGCCGCAGGCCTCACCGCCCGGCGGTGTCCAGCAGGATCCGGGCCAGCTCGGCCGGCCGGGAGAACATCGGCCAGTGCCCGGTGTCCAGCTCGACCAGCCGCCAGTGCCCGTCGGCCACCAACTCGGCCACCTCCTCGTCGGGTTCCGCCGCGGCGAGCAGGCACAGCAAGTAGGTCGCGGGCAGCTCGGCCAACGGGCGGGTCAGCACGGCGGGTTCGGTCAGGCTGGCGCCCGGGTGCGGGGTCGAGCCGGCGACGATGCGGGCGATCTGCCCGTCGGTCAGGCCGTGGCCCTCGAAGTGGGCGGCGGTGGCGCTCGGCCAGAACCCGCCGTTCCCGGCGATCGCCGCCGTCAGCGCCACCCCGCCGTCCGGCCAACCCTCGGCGAACGACCGGCCGTCCACCGGGAGGCCGGCGTCGACGAGCACCAGGTGCGCCAGCCGGTCACCGATCCGCGCCGCGGCCTGCCCCGCCGGAACGCCTGCGTAACTGTGAGCGACCAGCACGACCTCGCGCAGGTCGAGGCGCTCGACCTCGGCCACGATGTCCTGGACGTGGGTCCGCTGCCCGGCCGGGACGCCCTGCCGGTCGGCGAGGCCGGAGAGGGTCAGCGGGTGGACGCCGTGCCCGGCCGCCCGCAGGTGCGCCACCACGTCGTCCCAGGCCCAGGCCCCGAGCCGCGCGCCCGCGACCAGTACGAAGTTCACCATGATCGTCACCGTAGCGGGCCGACTCCGCGACCGCCGAGGGAATTTCCACGCCCCGGACACGACAGTGGCGCACCCCGGGTCAGTCGAGAACGGCGTCGATCTCCACCTCGACCAGCCACTCCGGGTCGATGAACCGGGAGACCTCGACGAAGGTGCAGGCCGGTCGGATCTCGGCGAACCGCTCGCCGTGCGCCCGGGCGGCCTCCTCCCAGCGCGTGATGTCCGTGAGCATCATCCGGGTCCGCACGACGTCCTGGAGCGACGAGCCCGCGGCCTCGAGCGCGGCCTCCGCGATGTCCAGGCACCGGACCGTCTGGGCGTAGACGTCGTCCTTCCCGACGTTCCCGCCGTCCGCCCCGATCGGCGCGGTGCCGGCCACCGCGATGTACGACCCCTTGCGGACCGCCCGGGACATGCCGATCCGGGGCTCCATGGGTGAGGCTGAACTGACCAACTGTCGACCTTGATCCATCGCGCCATGCTCCCACAGGACCGCACGGCTCGGCCGTCGCCGTCCAAGGCTCGGACGGCCGGCTCCCGCCGGTCCACCCCGAGGGCCTGTCTCCTGGATCCTCGCCGGGCTCGCGACGCTCCCCCGGCCTTCGGCCGGGAGGTGCCCCCACGTTGATCAAACGGTTCTGCCGGGTACCCCCTCCCGGTGTCGCCACCGCACCGGATCGGAGGCGGCGGCCCGGGGTGCCGCCGAGGCCGGCGCCCGGTACCCGGCGCAGGAGAGCACCAGCATCTCGTCGCCCCCGGGCTGGAATTCGTACGCCACCCGCTCCACCCGGCTCCCGATCCCGACCCCCGCCAGCTCCTCCAGCAGCCGGTCCAGCCCTTCGTACCGCTCGCCGGTGTCGTACACCATCACCGGGAAGATCCTGACCTCCCGTCGCGCCACCCGGGCGAGTTCCAGCAGCGCCGCCCGGTGGAAGTCCTCCCCCAGTCGGTTGCCGTACGAGAACAGCAGGTGCGAGCTGAGCACCAGGTCGAAGGAGCCCTCCGCGAAGGGCAGTTCGGGCAGCGCCCCGGCCAGGTAGCGCTCCGGCCGGGCCGCGATGTCGGCCCGGAACAGCCGGGCCCCGGCGATCCGTTCCCGGATCAGGCCGCCCGGATCGCCGTACCAGGACCAGACGAAGTCCGGGGCCTCCCGCATCAGCTGCCCGCGCTTGAACAGCGTCTCCCGCTCGACGAGCAGCCCCAACTCCTCCCGGTGCGTGGCGTATTCACGGTCGACGGCGACCGCGTCGATGCCGCGCCGTCCCGCCTCGGCGACGAAGCCCGCCGCGCCGGCCGGGCAGTCCAGGATGCGCTGCTCCAAGTCCCGGTCGGTGAGCGCGAACATCGCGCGGTACTCCGCGAAGGAGCGGGCGCTGACCAGCACGGCTCATCCCCTCCCCACGAACGGCATGGTGCTCGGCAGCACCACCAGGGACTGGATGGTGGTGTCGGGCGGCTGCGAGGCCATCAGCACCAGGGCCTCGGTGAAGCGCTCCACCGGGATGGTCGCCTCGACCGCCATCGTGCCGTCGGCCTGCATCGCGGCGGGCTGCGGACCGCCGTCCGGCGGGGCGACGTTGCCGACGTCGATCTGCCCGCAGGAGATGCCGTACGGGCGGCCGTCCAGGGCGAGCACCTTGGTGAGGCCGAGGACGGCGTGCTTGGCGGCCGTGTAGGCCAGGGAGTTGGGGCGGGGCACGTGGGCCGAGGGCGCGCCGTTGTTGATGATCCGGCCGCCCTGCGGGGACTGGGTGCTCATCAGCCGGAAGGCCTCCCGGGCGCACAGGAAGCTGCCGGTGACGATGGTGTCCAGCACCCGGTTCCAGTCCGCGAACGGGGTCTCGACGATCGGCCGGCGCGGGGCGGCCGCACCCGCGTTGTTGAACAGCAGGTCGAGCCGGCCGTAGCGGTCGCGGACGGCGTCGAAGAGCCGGGCGACCTCCTCGGGGCTGCGGATGTCGGTCGGTACGGCGAGGATCCGCGCCGGATCGACCTCCGCGAGCACGGCGGTCTCCTCCAGCGCGTCCTTGCGCCGCCCGGCCAGCACCACCGTCCAGCCCGCCGCCAGCAGGGCGAGCGAGGAGGCCCGGCCGAGCCCGCTGCCACCGCCGGTGACCAGGGCGACCTTTCCGTGCGACTGATTCACGGCGTCCACGCCTCCCCCTCGTTCAGCCAGATCCGCAGCATCCGCCGGGCGTGCGGCCCGGGTTCGTCCACGTACGGTGAACGCCCGTGCAGCACCCGGCTGTTGCGGATGATCAGCAGGTCCCCGGCGGCCATCGGCAACCCGAAGGCGATCTCCGGCCGGTACAGCACCTCGTCGAGCACGCCCAGCGCCTCCCACTGACGGTCCGTCAGTTCGGGCCCGCCCCGGTCGGGGGAGGAGCGGACGGTGCGGGTCTGGTAGTAGCAGCCGATGGTCCCGTCCTTCTGCGGGTAGAGGATCGGGGTGACCACGACCTGCGGGCCGGCCCGGCCGCTCCGGTCGAAGGTCCAGTTCTCGCCGAGGGTGGCCAGCGCGTCCGGACGCTCCTGCCCGATCAGGTCGTGGACGTGCCGGGCGCTCGCCAGCTTGGTCAACCCGCCGCCGTGGTAGGCGGGTTGGATGCAGAGCAGGACGAGAAGGTCACAGGTGTCGCAGTGGAAGCCGAGTTCGGTGTTGCCGTCGCCGTCCTGGTCGCGCAGCACCGAGGTGAGGTCGCCGCGCCCGTTCTGCGGCACGATCCGGCCGTAGTCCCGTAGCAGGAAGGAGACCGCCTCGGTGATCTCCTGCTCCGGCAGCTCCGGGTCGACCAGTCGGCCGATGTGGGCGAGGCCGACGGAGGCGATGCCGTCCCGGACGAAGGTCCGCAGCCGCTCGCGCACCGGCCCGGCCGCGCCCCAGCGCCCGGCCCGCGCATCGGCCCGGAGCAGCCGCCGCTCCTGCTCGCCCAGCGGCAGCGACCACAGCTCCCGCCGAGCCTCCAACTCCAGACTGCTCCAGCCGATTTCGGCCACCGTGTGCTCGCTCATCAGACCTCCCCCTACCGGGCCCCGGCCGCGACGGCCTTGGACCAGAGCGCCAGCGCCTCGTCGATCTGCCCGGCCGTGACGACCAGGGCGGGGATCATCCGGACCACGTTGAGGTGGGTCCCGCAGAGCAGGAGCAGCAGGCCGAGGTCGGCCGCCGTCTGCTGGACCCGCCGGGCGGCGTCCGGGTCCGGCGAGTCGTCCGGGCGGCAGAACTCACTGGCCGCCATCAGCCCGAGGCCCCGGACGTCGGCGATGCCGGACGCCTCGGCGGCGACCGCCCGCAGCCCGTCCAGCAGCCGTACGCCCTGCTCGGCGGCGTTCTCGACCAGCCGCTCCTCGCGCAGCACGTCCAGGGTGGCCAGGGCGGCGGCGCAGGCCACCGGGTTGCCGCCGTAGGTGCCGCCCTGCGAGCCGGGCCAGGCGCGCCGCATCAGTTCGGTCGGCGCGGCGATCGCGGACAGCGGGAAGCCGCTGGCCAGGCCCTTGGCGGTGATCAGCACATCGGGCAGCACACCGTCCTCGTACTGGTGGGCCCAGAACCGGCCGGTGCGGCCGAAGCCGGTCTGCACCTCGTCCACCACCAGCAGGATGCCGTGCCGGTCGGCCCGCTCGCGCAGTCCGGCCAGGAACCCGGCCGGAGCGGGGACGTAGCCGCCCTCGCCGAGCACCGGCTCGACGAACATGGCCGCCGTCTCGGCGGGCGCGGAGACGGTGGCGAGCACCTCGTCCAGCCCGCGCAGGGCGTGCGCCACCGCCTCCTCCTCGGAGAGCCCCAGCGAGAGTCGCAGCCGGAACGCGGCCGGGAAGGGCGCCACCGCGACCCCGGGCACCAGCGGGCCGATGCCCGCCCGGAAGCGGGTCCCGGCGGTGGTGAGGGCGGCCGCGCCCATGGTGCGGCCGTGGAAGGAGCCCTCGAAGACGATCACGTTCTGCCGCCCGGTGGCGTGCCGGGCCAGCCGCAGCGCGGCCTCCACGGCCTCCGTCCCAGCGGTGGCGTAGAACAGCGAGTCCAGGCCGACCGGCAGGACCTCGCCCAACCGTTCGGTGAGGGTGAGCAGTTGGTCGTGCAGGACGGTGGTGTACTGGCCGTGGACCAGCCGGCCGGCCTGTTCGCGGACGGCCTCGACCACCCGGGGGTGGCAGTGGCCGGTGCTGGTCACCCCCACGCCGGAGGTGAAGTCGAGGTAGCGGCGGCCGTCGGCGTCGTAGAGGTGGAGGCCTTCGCCGCGCACGGCGACGACCGGGGTGGCCTGCTTGAGCACCGGGGAGAGCTGGGGCAACGGAGTCTGCCTTTCTGTGAGTCGGGTGGATCGGGTCAGCGGGGCGGGAGGTAGCCCGCCTCGGACGCCCAGGTGAGCGCGGCCGACCACCACTGCGGGGTCGGCGCGGCGAAGCGGACGCCCAAACGGTCGAGTACGGAGGTGGTGTAGGCGCTGTCCACCCGGACGTTGCGCTCCTCCTGCTGCGCCCAGGCGGCGGCCAGTCGGGCGGCCGCCGGGTGCCGACGCTCGGCCCGGGCGATGGCGGCCGCGAAGGCCCCGTCGTCGGTGAGCCGGACGGGGTAACCGAACTCGGCGAGCCGGCCCACGAGTTCGTCGTGCGGCACGGCGTACGGGTTCTCCACGTGGTAGGCGCCGGGTGCGGCGTACGGGTCGAGGGCGATCGCGGCGATCCCGGCGGCCACCGTGTCCACGTGCGAGAACGCGAAAGAGGTGTCCGGCCGGCTGGGGGCGGCGCCCGCCAGCAGGTAGCCGCGGATCAGCTGGTAGATCCGGTTGTCGCCGGCGTTGGCCTGGAAGGCACCGGTCCGGCTGTGCGCGGCGATGTGCCCGCTGCGGTACAGGTAGGCGGCGTGCCCGGTGGCCGCCCAGGCCCGAACGGCCTGCTCGGCCCGGTACTTGGTGCGCTCGTACGGGGTCCGGAAGTGCTGGCCGATCCACAGGTCGGCCTCGCTGAAGCGGCGCGGCGGGCCGTCCACCCCGCCGGAGACGGCGAGGGTGGAGACGTGGTGGAGCGCGGCCGTCGGCGTGTGCTCCTCGATCCAGCCGAGCAGCCGGCGCACCGCCGTGTGATTGGTGCGCTCCAGCTCGTCGGGCGAGGCGACCAGCCGGACGTCCGCCGCCGCGTGCACCACGATCCGGGCGGTGCGGGCGCGCTCCAGCGCGGCCGGGCAGAGGCCGAGGCCGTCCCGGTCGATGTCCCCGGCGACGGCCCGGGCCCGGCCGACGGCCAGGCGGCGTGCCGCCTCCGCCTCGTCCGCGGCCCGGACCAGGCAGGTGACCTCGGCGCCGCGCCGCAGGAAGGCGTCCAGCAGGTGCCGGCCGAGGTAGCCGGTGGCGCCGGTGAGCAGCACCCGGGCGGGTTCGCGGACGTCCACCCGGGCGGTGGGCGGCACCCGGGCGTGCAGCAGTTGGCCGGAGGTGGAGAGCGGCGCGCGGACGGGCTGCTCCGCCGACGGCCCCGCGAGCGCCTCGGCGAAGCGGGCGGCGATCCGCTCGGCGGCGGGGTGGGGCACGCCGGGCCACCCGTACACCAGGTCGGCGACCAGCCGCTGCTCCACCACCCGTGCGGTGAGCCGCAGTCGGTACAGCGGGTCGCCCCCGGCGCAGCGGGCCAGGCCCGCCTGCTCGTCGGCGACCGTCCAGTCCAGCGTGGGCTCCTCGGGCAGCCGGAAGGTGCCGAGGAAGTTGAACCCGACGGCGGGGCGTTCGCCCGGTGCGTCCATGGGGCGGACGGGCGCCTCGCGCAGCCGCCGCGCGGCGTCCCCGGCGCCCGCCGAGGGGTCCAGCTCGACGTGCTTGACGGCGGTGAACCAGCCGACGGTGTCCAGGAATTCGCCCGGGTCGCCGACCGTGTCCCGGCCGTGGGTCTCCACCTCCACCGCGAGCCGGGGCTCACCCTGCCAGTGCGCGACGGCTCCGGCGAAGGCGGTGAGCAGGACGGCCTCCAGCCCGGCCCCGCCACCGTGCCGGGCGACCAGCCGGGCGGTGGCGTCCTCGTCCAGGGCCCAGCAGAGCGCGGCCGGTCGGGCGGGCGGCACGGGCGGCGCCGGAGCCTCCGGCGCCGCGGGCGGGGGCGGCGCGGCCGCCGCCCACCGGTAGAAGTCGGGGGTCGGCGGCAGGTCGGCCGGTTGTCGATCGGACCCGGCCTGGTCGAGCACCGCGCGGTAGGCGTGGGCGAGGTCGTCCAGCAGGATCCGCCAGGACAGCCCGTCCACCACCAGGTGGTGGGCGATCAGCGCCAGTCGGTCGTCGGTGCCGGGCGGGCCGGTGAACAGGTGGGCGCGCAGCAGCCGTCCGGCCAGGGGGTCGAGGCTGCGGTGGAGTTCGGTGCAGACTCCGGTGACGGTGTCGGCGATCGCGCCCGCCGCGCGCGGGATCCGGGAGTGGGAGAGCGGGTCGAGCTCGGTCACCGCCCGGGGTTCGCCGTACCCGTCCGGCGAGACGGGCCGGCGCAGCGCCGGGTGGCGTTCCAGCACGGCCGCGACCGCCGCCGAGAGCGCGGCCGGGTCGACGGCGGTGCGGCAGCGCAGCAGGACGGACTGGTTCCAGTGCCGCGGGTCCTCGACGGACCGCTGCCGGTACAGCCAGCGCTGGGCGGGCGCGAGTCGGGTGCCGCCACCGGGTCGGCGCGGAGCCGGAACGGCAGCGGCGACCGGCACCGCCACCGCGGCCAGCCCGGCCGCCGTCGGGTGCCGGTAGAAGTCCTCGTAGGCGACCCGCAGCCCGGAGCGCCGCAGGAGGGCGATGGTACGCATGGCGAGGATGGAGTCCCCGCCGAGGGCGAGCACGTCCGCCTGCGGCCCGACGCCGGACAGCCCGAGCGCGCCGGCCCAGAACCGGGCGATCTCCCCCGCCAGGCCGTCCCCGCCGGGCCCCGACGGCTCCGCCCTGGCCTCGACCAGTTCGGCGACCAGCTCGCCCAGCCGCGGCCGGTCCAGCTTGCCGTTCGGCCCGACCGGGAACTCCGCGAGCATCAGGATCGGCTGCGGCACCGAGTAGCCGGGCAGCCGGTCGCGCAGATACGCATCGAGGCCCTCGACGTCGGCGCCCTCCAACAGCCTTACCGCACCGAACAGTTGGTTCCCGACGGCGGTCTCCCGCAGCAGTGCCGCCGAGCCGGCGACGCCCGGGTACCCGTCCATGGCCCGCTCGACCTCGGCGAGGTCGACCCGGTAGCCCCGGACCTTCACCTGGCGGTCCACCCGCCCGAGGAAGACCAGCTCCCCGTCGGCCCGCCGGCGGCACACGTCGCCGGTCCGGTACATCAGTCGGCCGTCCCGCCGGACGAAGCCGCGGGCGGTCTCGGCCGGCCGCCCGAAGTACCCGGCGCTGACGCCCCGCCCGCCGACCAGCAGCTCCCCCTCGGCCGCCGCCCGCCCCCGCCCGTCCACCAGGGTGAGCAGCACCTCGCCGATCCCGCTGCCGATCGGCACGGTCGGCTCCCCGGCGGGTAGTTCCCGGGCGGAGGCGGCGAGGAAGCAGGTGGCCCCGACGGTGGTCTCGGTCGGCCCGTAGTGGTTGACCAACCGCTCGGTGACCTTGCCGTCCAGCAGCGCGGCCGCCAGCGGACGCGGCAGCGCCTCGCCGCCCAGCAGCAGGGTGCGCAGCGGCGCCGCGTCGGCCGGGCGCCCCTCCAGCAGGGCGGTCAGGTGCGAGGGCGTGGTCTTCAGGGTGTCGACCCCGGCCCGGCGCAGCGAGCCCCAGAAGGCCTCCGGGTCGCGCACCTCCCGGTCGGGGACGACGTGCACCGAGCCCCCGGTGGCCAGGGCGAGCAGCCAGGCGGTGTGCCCGAGGTCGGCGGCCAGCGTGGTGACGTGCGCCAGGCGGGGGGCGTCCGCCCGGGTCAGGCCGAGCCGCGCGGCCAGCGACAGGGCGTAGTGCACGGCGTTGTCGTGGGTGACCGCCACCGCCTTGGGCTCGCCGCTGGACCCGGAGGTGAAGGACAGGTAGGCGAGGTCCTCCCCCGCCGCCTCGCCGCCCGACCACGACGGGCCGGCCGCCTCGACGTCCACCACCTCCCCGCCGAGGCCGCCCCCGGTGGCGAGCACCCGCGAGACCCGGACGGCCGCCAGGCGCCGGGCGAGGTCGGCCGCCGACCAGTCCGGGTCGGCCAGCACGGCCGCCGCGCCGGAGCGCAGCACCCCGTGCAGCAGCACCAGCATCCGGGCGTCCCGGGGGCCGAGCAGGGCGACCCGGTCGCCCCGCCCGGTGCCACCGGCGGCCAGCCGGGCGGCGATCCGCCCGGCGGCGGTGTCGAGCGTGCGGTAGTCGTAGGCGCGGACGCCGTCGGTGAGGGCGGGCCGGTCGGGGTGGGACCTGGCGAGCTGCGACAGGAGCGCGGTCAGCGCGTTGGTGGCGGACGCGGAGCGGAGGTGCTGCGTCGCGGGGGTCACGCCGACTCGTCCCCGGTCCGTGCCGCTCCCACCGACCGGGCGAACACCCCGGGGTCGCCCACCAGGTATCCGTCCAGTCCGGCCCGTTCGGGCAGCCGCCCGGCCAACTCCCAGGCCAGCATGCGGTGCAGGCCGTCGATGTGGATCAGTCCCTCCCGGACCAGCAGGTCCGCGTAGTCGGGGTGGTCGACCGGCCCGGTGCTGAGGAACAGCGGCGTGAACGGCGCCCGGCGCAGCATCCGCAGCTTGCCCGCGCAGACCGGGTTGGCCACCGCCCAGGCGGCGCCGCCGGAGCGGACGCGTTCGGCCGCCTGGGCCACGGTCAGCCCGGTGCGCGGGACGAGTTCGAGCTCGCCGCCCTCGCTGAGGTGCCAGGGCAGGACGACGCCGAGGAGGTCGGCCCGGCTCAGCCGGACCCGCCACCAGCCGCCGGGGATGCGGTCGGCGCGTTCGACGTTCTCCTCGCCGTACAGGTTGCTGTTCGCCTCGTGGGCCCGCTCCACCGGGTGGTCCCGCAGGTAGGCGTCGTGGACCTCGGGGTAGGCGACGGCGGTGACGATCTCCACGGTTGTGCTCCTCAGACGGTTCCGGTGTATTCGGTGAAGTGGTGTTCCCCGAACAGCTCGGGCCACTGGCCGTCGGCCAGGTCCAGTTCGCGGGCCCGGGCGAGCATCTGCCGCCAGTAGGGCTTCACCGGGCGCCAGCGCGCCCCCACCTGGCAGTACGAGGCGTCGATGAAGTACCGGGGCCTGCCCGGCCCGTCGGGTGCCGGTCTGCGGGTGTGGAACAGCGCCGAGTTGAGCAGCACGGTGGAGCCGGGCGGCAGCCGGTCGATGACCACCTCGCCGGGCAGTTCCGCGGTGCCGTGGTGGACGTAGGCGGCCTTGCCGGCGGTGCTGTGGTGCGAGCCGGGCAGCACGGCCAGGCTGCCGACCTTCTCGTCCAGGCCGCCGAGGTAGTGCAGCGCGTGGACCATCACCAGCGCCGGGTCGGGGCCGTCGTTGGGCTCGCAGTCGTGGTGCCAGGGCTTTCCGGGGATGCCCGGGGCCTGGCGGTCGCTGTGCAGGTGGTGGAAGACGAAGGAGGGCCCGATCAGCCCGGTCAGCGCCCGCATCAGCGGCGGGTGGGTGAGCAGCCGGCCGTGGGCGGGGAGCTCCAGTTCCAGCAGCGGGGGCGGTCCGTGCCGGTCGGGGTCGGTGCAGGCTTCGATCGAGCGGGCCCGCAGGCCCTCGTCCACCCACCGGTCCACCTCGGGGACGAGGCGTTCGCGCAGTGCTTCGGGCAGGAGTGCGGGCAGGACCAGGTAGCCGGACTCCAGGAACTGACGGCGGTGCTCGGTGTCGAGGGCCTCACGCCCGGTGGAGAACAAGGTCACCGAACCGATCCCCTCCTTCCGTTCGACGGGACGCACAACGGGACGCGGTACGGGACAGGAGGCACACGGGTCCGTCCAGACTTCGGGTGGCGGCGGTGTCGTCCGTCGTCGCCACGGACAGCTGAGTTCGCGCGCGATCAGCACGAAGAGGCACGCCGTGATCACGCAAGGTGATCCGCCTCAGGAGTATGAACCGGTCTTCGCGTCCACGACAAGACCAACGCCAACCCGTGGACACCTTCCCGCCACCGTGCCGTTCAGCTCCGGCCACCAGTCGATTCCTCCCCCACCGGAAACACCGGTCCTTCCGCGCCCCGGTGATTCGCCGTCGGCACAGCGGATGCGGCAAAGTGGCGGCATGAGTTCGGACACTCGGAGTCACCAAACGCCCGGGCCGACGCGGCGGCGGCCGGTCCAGCAGCGCAGCCAGGAGCGGTACAGCCGCATCCTGGACGCCTGCGCCGGGCTGCTGGACGAGGTCGGGCCGACCGCGCTGACCACCAAGGAGGTCGCCCAGCGCGCCCAGGTGCCGATCGGCACCCTGTACCAGTTCTTCGCCGGCAAGGAGGACCTGTTGGCCGCGCTCGCCACCCGCAACCTCGACCGGTACCTCCAGCGGCTGGACGCCCGGATGGCCGCCTCCGCGCCGGTCGGCCCGGCCGGCTTCACCGACCTCGCGGTGGAGGAGTTCGTCGCGATGAAGCGCGCGGTGCCCGGGTTCGGCCAGGTGGACTTCGGGCTGGCCGGCACCGCGGTGCCGGCCGGGGTCCGGGATGAGCAGCACCTGCTGGACGCGGGCGTGGACAACAACACCGCCGTCGCCCTGCGGCTGCAGGCGCTCGGCGGCGAACTGTTCGCCGCGGGCGACCCGGCGGCCACCACGCTCACCCTGCGGGTCGCCCTGGAGGCGGCCGACGCGGTGCTCAAACTCGCCTTCCGGGGGGACCCGGACGGCGATCCGGCGCTGATCGCCGAATGCAAGCGGCTGGTGCGCGGTTACCTGGCGCAACAGCCGTCCGGCGGCTGACGCACGACCCACGGGCCCCGCGCATCCCGTCCGCCCGAGCCGTTGCGAGCCCGCCGCGCCCGCAGCACAGTGGAAAGCGGAACGGCCGCGGAGGCGGCCACCGCGACCCGAGGAGCACGACCATGCACGCAGCGGTAGGTGACCAGCTCCATATCCACAGCAGGTCGGTGGGCATGGTGGACCAGAAGGGCATCATCACGGAGGTGCGCGGCACCGACGGCGAGCCCCCGTACGTGGTCCGCTTCGAGGACGGCCACGAAGGCCTGATCTACCCCGGCCCCGACTGCAACATCGAGCACATCAAGTCCAGCCAGGCGGAACACTGACCGACTCCCCCACCGCCCCGTGCCCGACCCGCGCGAGGTGGTGAGGAGCGGTGTCCGCCTCCTCGACCCCGCTGCCCGGGGCGCTCGCCGATCTCGCGCCACTGCTGGACCACTACGGGTACCTCGCGGTGGCGCTGCTCGTCCTGCTCGACAACTGCGGCATCCCGGTGCCCGGGCAGACCATCCTGGTGCTCGCCTCGGTGTACGCCGGCAGCGGGCACCTGGACTTCGCCGCCGTCCTGCTGATCGCGGCGGGCGCCGCCACGGTCGGCAACGGCCTCGGCTACCTGATCGGCCACACCGGCGGGCGCGCCTTCGTCCACCGCTGGGGCCGCTACGTGCTGCTCACCCCGGCCCGGATGGAACGCGCGGACGGCTTCTTCGCGCGGCACGGCGGCAAGGTCGTCGCGGTCGCCCGCTTCGTGGACGGGCTGCGCCAGTACAACGGCATCATCGCCGGGACCACCGAGATGCCGTGGCGCCGCTTCGCGGTCTTCAACCTGCTGGGCGCGGTGCTGTGGACCGCGGTGTGGGGCACCTTCGGCTATGTCGCCGGGGCCAACATCGGCACGGTCTACCAGACGGCGATCCACTACCAGCTCTGGTTCGCGATCGGTCTCGGGCTGCTGGTCGCGGCCTTCCTGCTCCGGCAGGTGCTGCGCTACCGGCGTCGGCGCCGCGGAGGCGCCCACCCCGGCGCCCGCGGGCCACCCGCCGAGCGCCGCGGGGACACCCCCAACCGCCCCCCCCAGCCCGGCCCCCGCC
>NZ_JBHVVI010000004.1:0-67802 GCF_042883685.1 Kitasatospora sp. NPDC058190 | reverse complement strand
GGTGGTGGGGGCCCCGGGGGGGGGGGCCCGGCCGGCCCCCCACGCCGGCTCCGGCGAGCCTCCGGACTAGCGCAGCGGGAACACCTCGAACGGCACCGCGAAGCGCGTCCCCAGCCGGGTGCCCGCGCCGCGGCCGAAGCCCTCCAGGAACTCCCGGGCGTCCGCCATCGCCCCGCCCAGCCCGGCCAGGTACGCCCTGTGCTCCTCCAGCGAGGCGACACCGGCGTCGAAGGTGTCGGTGGTGTCCACCGCGTGCTTCGACTCCGGCGAGGCCGCCGCCCAGATCTGCCGCACCCCGTTCCACGGCTCGTGCCCCTCGTCCACCAACTCGCGGAACACCCAGCGGTTCCCGGCGTCCCGGACGCCGTCCAGAGTCGCCCGGCCGACCGCGATGTGGTCCGCCTGGTTGAGGAACACCCCGCCGTAGGTCTCCCGGAAGTTGCTGGTGATCACGATGTCCGGCCGGTGCCGGCGCACCACCCGGGCGATGTCCCGGCGCAGCGGCAGCCCGTACTCCACCACCCCGTCCGGATACCCGAGGAACTCCACGGTCTCCACCCCGACCACCCGCGCCGAGGCGATCTGCTCGGCCTCCCGCAGCGGCCCGCACTCCTCGGGGTGCATCGAGTCGATCCCGGCCTCGCCGCTGGTGACCATCACATAGATCACCTTCTTGCCCTGCGAGGTCCAGCGGGCGACGGCCGAAGCGCCGCCGTACTCCATGTCGTCGGGGTGGGCGACGATCGCCACCGCGGTCTGCCAGTCCTCGTCGACGTGCTCGTAGGGCTCGGGGGCCTGCTCGGTCATGCTGTCCAAACCTCTCACGCGGCTCGCGCTACTCATGGTCATACGGTCGTACCGCAGGCGACTCTAGAAGAACCGCCTCCCCCACACACCGTCAGACCCGCTTTCGTCTGCCGCGCTTGCCCCTGACGCGTACTTGACGTCCTCCCGCCCCTGAGGGAGCGAGATTCCTGCCACGGTCGTGTGACCGTCTCGGTGGGTTCCTGCTTCATCGCGCGGACGTGCCGGGCGAGAACTGAGGGGTCAGGCGGCGTCAGGGGCGAGCCGAGGGGCAGCAGAGGCAGGTTGCGGCCAGCGGATGCGGGTGGCGCAGAGGGAGACCACGGCGGCCGAGGCGGCGACGGCCGCCATGCCCCACGCCAGGCTGGTGGCGCCGGCGACGAAGCCGATGGCGGCGGGGCCGGCGAGCAGGCCGGTGGTGCCCATGGCGGCGACCAGCGAGAGGGCGTCGGAGCCCTGGCGGGCGGCGGCGACGTAGACGCACGGGGTGACGGCGGCGACGCCGAGGCCGACGCAGGCGAAGCCGAGCAGCGTGGGGACGACGCCGCCGACCAGCAGGGCGAGGGCCAGACCCAGGCCGGCCAGCAGGCTGCCGGTGCGGACGATGCGGCCGTCGCCGAAGCGGGTGCGCCAGCCGTCGGCGAAGATCCGCGCGCAGACCATCATCACCGAGACCACGGCGATGCCCATCGGGGCGAGTCCGGCGCCGGCCTGCACCACGTCCTTGAGGTAGAGGGCGGACCAGTCGTTCATGGCGCCCTCGGTGACGGTGCCGAAGACCATCGCCAGGCCCATCCAGAGCGTCGCCACGGCGGGCAGGGTGAAGCCGCGCCGTTCCTTCCGCTCCGTCGGCGAGGCAACTTCCTGTGGGCCGTCGGCCAGCAGCCCGGGCCGGGCGACGACGACCAGCACCGCCAGCAGCAGCGCGGCCAGGCCGAAGTGGACGGCGAGGGTGCCGGTGAAGGCGTTGACGCCGGAGGCCAGCAGGGCGGCCAGCAGCGAGCCGGCGCTGAAGGTGGCGTGCAGCCTGGACATCGTGGTCCGCTCGAAGCGGGCCTCCAGCGCGGCGCCCTGGGCGTTCATCGCGACGTTCAGGCAGCCGACCGCGACGCCGTCGCAGAACAGCACCAGCAGGGTGACCGGGTAGTTCGGCACCACCGACAGCGCGAGCAGGACGACGCCCAGGGCGAGCGCGGACAGCACCGAGAGCAGGCGGGAGCCGAGCCGCCGCATCAGCACCGCGACCAGCGGGAAGGACACCGCCGCGCCGATCCCGCAGGTCATCAGCAGCAGGCCGATCCGGGCCTCGCCCAGATCGAGCCGGGCCTTGAGTGCGGGCACCCGGGAGACCCAGGTCGCGTACTGGAATCCGAGGACGAAGAACAGTGCGCCGATGGCCAGTTGGGAGCGGCGGAACTCGTCGCGTACGGGGGACATGTGCATCAGCCCACTTCGGCTCTGGAGGGGGACGGGACGTGATCGGCCGGGGCGGCTTCCAACGGCTTGGCCATGTAGACCGCCTCGGCGCCGTAGCTCGCGGGCAGCCCGATCTCGGGCCGGGCGCGGTAGCCGAGCGGGGTCCACAGCACCTGCGAGCCGCGCACCGCGACCAGTGAGAGCGTCCGGTGGCCGGCCGCCCGTCCGGTCTCCTCCAGGTGCCGCAGCATCCGGGGGGCCAGGCCCCGACCGCGCGCCCGCTCGGCGATCACCAGGTCGTGGGCGTGCAGGTTGCTGGCCGGTACGCCGCCGCCGGACTCGGCCCGGCTGAGGTCCGGGCAGCGGAACAGCGGGTACGGCAGGGCGAGCAGGTAGCCGCCGAAGCCGCCGGCGTGCTCCAGGACGAAGCAGGTGGAGGGCGAGGCGCGGTGCCGGGAGCGCAACGCCTCGCCGCCCTCGGACAGGCCGCTGGCGGCGTAGGCGCGTTCCTCCAGCGCGACCACGTCGTCCCAGTCCTCCTCCCGGAGCAGCCGGATCCGGGTGTCGGTCATGCGCGTCCTCCGTCCGGAGCCGGGCCGCCGACGCAGGTGTACGGCAGCGGCGCGAAGCCGTTGAACCCCCGGGTGGCGTAGGCGGTGGAGTACGCGCCGCAGGAGTGGATCCACACCGGGTCGCCGGAGGCGACCGCGCACGGGACCCGTACCAGGCCGTCCTCCTGGGCGTACGCGTCGTCGCTGTCGCAGGTCGGGCCGGCCACCACGGCGTCGACGAACCGCCCGCCGGGGTGGGTGGGGAACTCCAGCCGGTACTGCAACTGGTCCATCTCGTAGAGGCCGTTGAACTTGCCGCAGCTCAGGTAGAGCCAGTCCTCGCGGGTGCCGTCGAGCCGGCGGCGGGAGGAGAGCCGGGCGACGTGGGCGCGGATCGCGCCGTGGTCGGCGACCAGGTGGCGGCCGGGTTCCAGCAGGAACTCCAGCGGGGCGGCGTTGACGGCGCGCAGCCGGTCCATGCCCTCGCGGATCACCGCGAACATCTTGTCCAGCGGCGGTTCGAGCGGGTGGCCGTGCCGGTCCAGCACGCCGAGGGCGGGTAGTCCGCCGCCGAGGTTGATCCGGTTCGGCACGATGCCGCGCCGGTTGAGCGCCTCCAGCACGGCGGCCAGCGACTCGACGGCCGCGCCCCAGGCCTCGGCGGTCATCTGCTGCGAGCCGACGTGGACCGACAGGCCGGAGGGCACCAGCCCGCAGGCGCGGGCGGCGTCCAGCACCCGCAGGGCGTCCTCGGGCGAGCAGCCGAACTTGTGGCTGAGGCCCCACAGCGCGCCCTCGCCGGTGGTGGCCAGGCGGCAGAACACCCGTGAGCCGGGGGCGTGTTCGGCGATCGCGGCGACGTCCTCCAGGCTGTCGGTGGCGAAGTCGCGCACGCCCAGCCGGTAGGCCTCGGTGATGTTGCGGTCGGACTTGACGGTGTTGCCGTAGTGGATCAGTTCGGGGGCGACCCCGGTGCGCAGCGCCTGGGCGATCTCCTGCGGCCCGGCCGCGTCGAAGCCGGAGCCGAGCCGGGCGAGGTGGTCGAGCACCTCCTCGACCGGGCAGGCCTTCATCGCGAACCGGACGGCGACGCCGGGCAGTTCGGCGCACAGGGCGGTGTACTGGCGGCCGATGCCGTCCAGGTCGTAGATCAGGGTGTCCTCGGTGGCGGCGGCGAGCGCGGCGCGCAGGGCGGTGTGGTCGTGCGGGTCGTGGCGGGGTGCGGTGTCGGCCTGCACGGCGGCGCGGGCGGCCCGCGCGCGGTGGCCCGGGTGTCGGGCGCCGGTTCCGCAGCCGTCGGCCTGGTGGCGCGGGTCGGTGGAATGACGTATCACGGATGAACTCCCGGTCCGGCTAGCGCGGCAGCCGTTCGGTGGGGATGGACCTGCTCGCCCGCACCAGCGGGCCCCACGCGTCGATCAGCAGCGCGAAGTCCTCGATGTCCGCCTGCGCCTCGTCGAGCAGACGCGCCCGTCGGGGTGCCAGGCGGTCGGCGAACTCGGCGTACTTCCCGCCGAGTCGGCGGTAGCAGCTGTCGAGTTCGGCGAGCCGCCGGTGATTCTCGGTGCGGTCCGCCGCGGCGCTGCGGCGGGCGCAGTCGGCGATCACCTCGGGGCGGACGTGGTGCCGCTCGTCGAGCAGGGCGTCGCCGGCCAGCTCCATCTCGGAGTAGACCGGGTGGAGGTAGAGCATGGAGAGCAGGAACTTGGCGTAGCGCTCCTGGTAGGCGGTGAAGCCGGAGCCGGTGCGGCGTTCCGGGGTGTAGTAGTTGACGATGTGCCGGTTGTGGGTGACCCCGGGCAGGGTGGCGTCGTACACCAGGTGGTGCAGGAAGTAGTCGCTGCCGATGGTGTCGGTGGCGGGCGGCAGCGGGACGCGCTCGTACACCTCGTGGTCGAGGGCGATGTTGCACATGTCGATCCGCCAGATGTCGGGCCGGTCGAGCACGGCGCGGTCGGCGGTGAAGGGCTCGGTGCCGGCGCCGACGAAGGATTCGGCGACGAGTTCGCGCTTCTGCTCCTCGGTGGCCGTGCCGGGTGCCCAGAGCGCGACCACGTCGTGGTAGACCTCGGGGTCGAGGTCGCGGATCTCGCCGAGATCGACGGAGGGTTCACCGATGAAGGAGGCGCCGACGAGGGCGACGGGCTTGTCGGCGTGCGCCGGGTCGAGGGTGTGCTCGGTGACGGCGGCGGCCGCGTCGGCGGCCCTGACGCCGATCGTGGCGAGCTCGTGCTCGATCGGGAACACCGGTTCGCCGTCGCACAGTTGGTAGCGACTGTCGGAGTCGCGGCGGTGCACCGAGGTGCAGCCGAGCGCGGCGGCCAGCAGGAAGGCCCGGTTGGTGCAGGCGCCGTAGGAGACGGCGTCGGGCAGCATCAGGTCGAGCAGCTTGTCCGGCCCGGCGAGGCCGGAGCGCTCGATCGCCTCGCGCAGGAAGGCGCGTTGGGCCGCCTCGTCCAGGTGGTGGACGACCACACCTTCGGCCGGCGGCAGCGCGGCGACGGCCTCGGCGTGGCGCCGGCGGGCCTGTGGGTCGGCGGAGTCCAGCACCAGCAGGTGCACCTGGACGCCGAACCGTCGGGCGGCGTAGGCGGCTTCGGCGCCGATCGAGGTGATGGTGCCCGCGCACGCGCGGTTGGTGGGCAGGGTCAGGCAGACGGCGCGCATTCCCGCTCCCCCGTGGGCTCCCCGAAGGTACGGCCGCTCCAGGATCGCAGGCCGAGCAACTTCTCCCCCAGTTCCGTCAGTTCGGCTGGCCCGTAGCGCAGCGCCTCGGGCTTGTCGGCGTCCCCGACCAGGGTGGGGTTCCAGTCCGGGGTGCTCAGCGTGCGCCAGGACTCGACCCGGGAGCGGCGCAGTGGCTCGGCCTCCTCCAGGGCGGGCATCATCGACAGGTACTGCACGGCGCGCACGCCACCGGCCGAGGTGTTGCGGGCGACGCCGTGGGCCAGCAGACCGTTCCAGATCAGCAGGTCGCCGGCCTTCAGCTCGGGCCGGATCACCGGGAACTCGTCGCGGTCGACGGCCGGTCGGATCGGGTCGCGGTCGGCGGGCTGGGCGGCCTGCCACGCGTTGAAGCGGCGGAACAGCTCCGGGTCGCACTGGAAGCCACCGTGGTCGGGTTCGGTGTCGTTGAGCGCGATGATGCCCTGGACGCGCTGCGGCAGCATGCCCTGGGTGGTGTCGACGTCCCAGTGCAGTTCGATGTCGAAGCCCTTGTCGGTGGGTTCGATGAGCGCGCGGTCGCGGTTGCGGACGTTCGGCGGGTTGAGGTTGAGCCGGTCGAGGGTGACCCAGAGCTCCTCGCAGTCCCACACGTCCACGAAGGCGTCGTAGACGCGCTGCGACTGGCGGCTGTCCCAGATGAGTTGGTGGTGGTAGGCCTCGACGAAGCCGTAGATGTGCAGGTGCTGGTCGAGTTCGTCGCGGTAGTGGCGCTCGCGGTACCACTCCTCGGGCCGGTCGGGCGACAGGCCCTGGAAGTCCCAGGCGAAGTCGAGCAGGCGCTTGGCGGCCTCGGCCGGGATCGCCTGCTTCACCACGACGTAGCCGTAGGTCTGCCAGTGCGCGTGGTCCTGCTCGGAGAGCACCCGCAGCGGGCGCTCCTTGCGCAGCTCGCGCAGGGCGGTGCGGGCGAGGTAGCTCTCGGTGTCGGCGCTGAAGTAGGGGCGCGGCGAGGCGGCCCGGTACAGATGTCCCTCGGGCTGTTCGTCAGGGCTCGGCATGGGCGGTCACTCCATGGTTCGTGGTCGATGCGGCGCTGCCTGGGGCGCCCGGTGCGGGCACGGCGAGCCGACGGCCGGTCGTTCGGCCGGAAGGGGAATTCGGTGCGCGGACCGGACGCCCGTGCGCGTGCGCTCCTTCCCGCCTCGCTCCGCGAGCACGGGACAGCGCCACGCCATGAGGGCCAACTCGCCCGCCCGGCAGGGCCTCTCACGTCGCATCAGCCCCTGCCGAACCGCACTCCCCATACGTTGGACTAGACCAACTAATGGTGTCAACCCTTTCCCTCGGGTTGCCGATCGGGAAATCGCCGCAGTTCACGGCGCCTCTCGCGGTTCGCTTTATGTTTCGGAGACTGACATAAGGGCGGGTATGTTTCGGGAATTGACATAACCGGGAGCGGTGAACCCCGGCACCCCGCGCACCGTTACGCCGGGCCCGCGCCGCCCGCCCGCCGTAGCTTGGGACTGTGGCACGCACCCGGCTGGCCCCGCCCGGCTGGCTGACCGAGGGCCTGCGGCCCCGGGACACGCCGATCCCCTGGGCCGCGGTGGCCCGTTCCTCGGTCGCGCTCGCCGCCCCGCTCGCGGTGGGTACCGCCACCGGGCGGCCCGGCTACGGCGCGCTGGTGTCGCTGGGCGCGCTGTCCGGCGTCATCGGGGACACCGCCGACGCCTACCGGATGCGGGTGTTCAACATCGCCGTGCCACAGCTGATCGGCGCCCTCGGGGTGCTGGTCGGCACCCAGGTGCACGGCGCCGGCTGGACGACCGTCGTGGTGCTGACCGTCGTCGCGCTGGTCTCCGGCATGATCTCCTCGATCGGCGCGGTCGCCTCCGCCTCCGGACTGCTCCTGCTGCTCAACACCGTGATCGGGGCCGGCCTGCCGATGCCCTCCCCCTGGTGGCTGCCGCCCGCCCTGCTGCTGCTCGGCGGCCTGGTGGTGCTCGCCCTCACCCTGCTGGCCTGGCCGCTGCGCAGCGGCACGCCCGAGCGCGGGATCGTCGCGGACACCTACCGGGCGGTCGCCGGAATGCTGGAGGCCGCCGGCTCGCCCGGATACGACGCGAAGCGGCGTGAGCTCACCCATGCGCTCAACCAGTCCTACGACCTGCTGCTGGCCCGCCGCGCCCGCCGGCACGGCCGCTCCCCCACCCTGGTCCGACTGCTCGCCCAGCTCAACGCCGTGGTCCCGGTGGTCGAGGGCGCCTCGGCGGTCCACCTGCGCCCGCCCGAGTTCGGCCCGCTGGCGCCCGGCTACCCGGCTGCAGTCCGCGAGTTGGCCGCGGCCGTCGAGCTGGGCCGCACCGGCCCCGCGCCCCCGCCCGACCTGCCCGCACCACGCGGCCCGTCCACCAGCGCGCTGGCCGAGGCGATCCGGCACGCCGCCACCGTGGTGCACGAGGCCGAGCCGGACCCGTACGCCTCCGACGACCGGCTCGGCCGGCCCGCCGCTCTGGAGGTCCGGGCCCGGCGGGCGGCCCGGGCACTGCTGTTGTCCGGGGCGTCCTGGCGGTACGGACTGCGCCTGGCACTGTGCATCGGGCTGGCCCAGGTGCTGGTGTCGGTGATCGCGGTGCCCCGCTCGTACTGGGTGACGCTGACCGTGACCTTCGTGATGAAGCCGGACTTCGGCTCGGTGTTCTCCCGCGCGGTGCTGCGCGCGCTCGGCACGGCCGCCGGGCTGCTGATCGCCATTCCGGTGCTGGCCGAGGTGCCGCACGGCTGGTGGGACGTGCCGGTGATGGCGGCGCTGGCCACCCTGATCCCGGCGCTGTCGGCCAAGGGGTACGCCTTCCAGACCGCGGCGATCACCCCGGTGATCCTGCTGCTCTCCGACCTGCTCAACCACCAGGGCTTCCACTTGGTGCTGCCCCGGCTCTACGACTCGCTGATCGGCTGCGGCATCTCACTGCTGGCCGGCTACCTGCTGTGGCCGGAGTCCTGGCACACCCGGATCGGCGACCGGCTGGCCGACGCCGTCCAGGACACCGCCTCCTACGTGTCCCTGGCCTTCGCCACGGCGCCCGGCCGCGACGAGCCGGCCCGGGCCCGCTACCGGCGGCGGCTCTACCGGGACCTGTCCACCGTGCGCTGCGAGTTCCAGCGGGCGCTCACCGAGCCGCCGCCGGTCGGCGCCCGGGCGGAGGCCTGGTGGCCGCTGGTGATCGCGGTGGAGCGGATCGTGGACACCACCACCGCCACCCGGGTGCGGGTCGAGCACGGCGCGCCGGTGCCCACCCCGGCGGAGGTCGGTGCCGTCACCCAGGAGCTGTCCGACCTGGCCGAGGCGCTGCGCACCGGCGCCCCGCTGCCCCCGGTCGACCCGGAGGCGGTGGCGCCGGGCTGCGCGCTGGCCCGGCTGCTCCACGAGGTGCACGCGGCGAGGTCGGTGGCGGCGCCGTGACCCCCCGGTCGCGGCGAGGTCGGTCGCGGCGCCGGGACCGCCGGTCGCGGCGTGTTGCGGGTCAGTCCTGGATGCGCCGCCAGGGCCGGTCCGCCTCCAGCGCGAAGGCCAGCTCCAGCAGCAGCCGCTCCTGCCCGTGCGCGGCCGACAGGTGCACCCCGATCGGCAGGCCGCCGGGCGCCGCCCCGGCGGGCAGCGCGATGCCCGGGCCGCCGGTCACGTTGTTGACCGGGGTGAAGGCGACGTAGCGCAGCAGCCGCTCGACCAGCTCGTCGAAGGCCACGTTCGGGCTCAGGTGGCCGATCGGCGGGGCGGTGTGGGCGAGCACCGGGGAGAGAATCGCGTCGTGGTCGCGGAAGATCCCCGCATACACCGCCTCGGCCCGGCGCAGCCGGCGCAGCACGCCCGGGGTGCGCGGGAACTCGGCCTGGAAGCGGCGGCGCAGGCCGGTGGTCAGGCCGTCCAGCCGGCCGCTGCGGAAGCTCGGGTCGAGCACCAGCCGGCCGGTGACCGCGATCACCCAGGCGATGTAGCCCCAGTACGAGAGGAAGTCGCGGGAGAACTCCTCGCCGAAGGGCAGGGTGGTCGGCTCGACCCGGTGGCCCATCGCCTCCAGCCGGGCGGCGGTCTCCTCGACCGCCCGGCGGGTCGGCTCGTCGGTCTTGGCGATCGGCGAGTCCACCACCAGCCCGATCCGCAGCGGGCGCCCGCCCGGGCCCTCGACCAGGCCGAGCGGGGGCAGCTTCGGGTTGTGGTGGTGGCGTTCGGCGGCGGCGAAGAAGGCGGCGGTGTCACGCACCGAGCGGGTCACCACCCCGTCGGTGACCAGATCGATCGGCAGCTTGCCGCCCTGGGCGTTGGTCACCAGCCGGCCCCGGGTGGGCTTGAGGCCGATCAGGCCGCAGCAGGCCGCCGGGATCCGGATCGACCCGCCGCCGTCGTTGGCGTGCGCGATCGGCACCACGCCGGCGGCGACCAGCGCGGCCGAGCCGCCCGAGGAGGCGCCCGCCGAGTGCGAGGGCTTCCAGGGATTGCGCACCGGCTGGGCGGTGGCGAACTCGGTGGAGGCGTTGAGGCCGAACTCGGGCAGCCGGGTCTTGCCGAGCACGGCCAGGCCGGTGGCCAGGAACTGGTCGGTGAAGCGCGCGTTGCGGCGGGCCGGGCGGGCGCGGAAGGCCTCGCTGCCCATGGCGGTCGGCAGGCCGCGCAGGTCCACGTTGTCCTTGAGGTAGGTCGGCACGCCCCAGAGCGGGCCGCCGATGCCCTCCCGGCTGATCCGGGGCCGTTCGTACGAGGCGTGGGCGACGGGCAGCAGCGTGCCGTCGATCCACCCGGCACGGGCGACGGCCGCGGCGACCAGCTCGCGGGGGTTGACCTCGCCGGCCCGCACCAGGGCGGCCAGCGCCACCGCGTCGTGCGCGCCGAGGGCGTCGTCGGTGAACGCGTGGGCCCGCTCGTCGGTCATTCAACTCCCCATTCCCCGCCGGGCCTTCTACTGCCCGGTAGTACTGACCAGTAGTCTCACAGGAGTTCGCAGTGTAGGCACGCGACACCACCGCCCGATAGTCCCGACACCGGGGCTCGCCCCCGGCGGCCGGACCGCGATCCGTCAAACACCGGGCGGCGCACGGGCGTTCGGCATGCGCCCCCGCGTTCACCCCACCCGCCGGTCGCGAACCGTTTCACCGGCGGGCCCCGGGAAAGATCCCGATCGCCCATCGATCCGGCCATCCCCCACCCGAGGTGACGCCCTTGACCACCCAGTACCACCCGACCGCCCGATACACATCGGCCGCCGCCCCCGGCGCGCTCCCCCTGCTCGGCCATGCCCCCGCCTTCGTCCGCCGCCCCTTCGCCTTCATGGCCGGCCTGGCCGCCCACGGCGACCTGGTCAGGCTCCGGCTCGGCCCGCTCGACGCGTACGTCGCCTGCCACCCCGACCTGGTGCGCCGGCTGCTCACCGACGACCACACCTACGACAAGGGCGGGGTCGTCATCGACAAGGCCCGCGAGGCCTTCGGCAACGGCCTCGCCACCTGCCCCGCCGCCGACCACCGGCGCCAACGCCGCATGCTGCAACCCGCGTTCCACCGCGACCGGCTGCCCGGCTACGCCGCCATGATGGCCGAGGAGATCGCCGGCACCACCGCCCACTGGCGCGACGGCCACGTGATCGACGTGCCCGCCGCGATGTACCGCCTCACCACCGCCGTCACGGCCCGCTGCCTGTTCGCGGCCCACGAACGGGCCGGCTCGCTGCCCGTGCACGCGTGCATGGACGTGGTCACCCGGGGCGTCGCTCGCCGGATCATGCTGCCGATCCCCGGCGCCGACCGGATCCCCACCCCCGGAAACCGCCGTTTCCGCCGCGCCGAGCGGAACCTGCGCGAGATCACCAAGCGGCTGATCTCCGACTACCGGGCCACCGGCACCGACCGCGACGACCTGCTCTCCATGCTGCTGGGCGCCCTCGACGAGAACGGCACCGGCCTGTCCGACACCGAGGTCCACGACCAGGTGGTCACCTTCCTGCTGGCCGGCATGGAGACCACCGCCGCCACCCTCTCCTGGGCCTGGACCCTGCTCGCCGCCAACCCGGCCATCCGCGACCGCCTGCACACCGAACTCGACACCGTCCTCGACGGGCGCCCCGCCCGCTACGAGGACCTGCCCGCGCTGCCGCTCACCGCCCGGATCGTCAGCGAGACGCTGCGGCTCTACCCGGTGCCCTGGGTGCTCAGCCGCACCGTCGCCGCGGACGCCGAGCTCGGCGGCCACCGCATCCCGGCCGGCGCCACCATCCTGTTCAGCCCCTACCTGCTGCACCGCCGGGCCGACCTGTTCCCCTGCCCCGACCGCTTCGACCCCGACCGCTGGCTCACCACCGCCCGCCCCGCCCCCGGCACCTACGTCCCCTTCGGCCTCGGCGCCCGCCGCTGCATCGGCGAGGCCTTCGCCACCACCGAGGCCGCCCTCGCCATCGCCACCGTCGCCGCCCGCTGGACCGTCACCCCCACCCCCGGCCGCCCGGTCCGCCCCGCCCGCAGCTCCTCGATGTCCCCCCGCCCCTTCACGGCGACGCTGACCCGCCGGGCGCGATGAGGGGCGCGCGGCTCACGCGGTGATCGGAGTTCGGTACTGTCCCGGCGGGGCCGGCCGCAGGTGTGCCGGCCGGACCTGCCGTTCGACCGGGACACCATCACACCATGAACGCTCGATCCCCGTTGGGGCTCCTGACCGGGCTGCTGCGCGCCGTCCGGACGTACCCGCGCCGCTCACCGCTGACGTTCGGTTACGTCGGCCTGCTCCTGCTCGGCCACGCCTGGGTCGAGTACGGGCTCTCCGACGCGGGGGCCGACGACCTGCGGGACTACATCAGCACCAACCTGGACAACCTGCACGACCACCCGGTCAGGGCCCTGTTCGGCAGCGCGCTGCTGTACGACGGCACGCTCACCGACGTCACCTCGACCGGCTTCGGTGGCACCCTGATCACCCTCGGCCTCGGCATCGTCGTCAGCCTGGCCTGGGCCGAACGCCGCTACGGGACGCTGCGCGCCGCCGCGGTGTTCCTCGCCGGGCACATCGGCGCCACCCTGATCACCGCCCTGGTCATCCTGCTCGCGCTGCGGCAGGACTGGTACCCGGAGAGCGTGCGGGCGGCCTCGGACTACGGCATCAGCTACGGCGCCCAGGCCGCCCTCGCGTTCGCGGTCCTCGCCCTGCCCCGCTGGGCCCGGCTGCCCTGGGCCGCCTTCGTCCTCGCCTGGCCACTCGGCGGCGACCACGCATGGCCCGGCCCACTCCCCGAGTTCACCACCGTCGGCCACCTCCTCGCCGCTGCCCTCGGCTTCGCCCTCGCCGCCGCCACGGCCACCACCACCCGCCACCGCACGGGCGCACCCGCCACCGCGGGCCCGAAGGGGTGATCAGCCGCGGCCGGCCGCCTCCGCCGTCAGCGGGGCGGCCGGCCTCCGGCCGCCATGCCGGCCAGCAGCCGCTCGATCGCCGCCAGCCGTTCCCGCAGCTCCTCGACGTCGCCCTTGGTGGCGCTCTGTTCGGCCGCCCGGAGGGTGACCAGCAGCTGCCCGTCCGGCTCCAGCCGGGCGCGGGCCACGTCGCTGACGTTGTCGCCGTTCTGGAGCCGGACGGCGTGTTCGAGCTCGGACGGGCGCAGCGCCAGGCGGTGCAGCGCGCCGGGGACGAGCTTGCCGTCGCGGACGACCGTGGTGGGTTCGCCCTCCAGGACGCGGGCGGCGCGCGGGTCGCGGGCGAGCCAACGGGTGACGGCGGAGTTGACGGCGACCAGGGTGACCGCGCCGATGGCGCCGCCGAGGAAGCTGTTGTCGTTGCCGATGATCGCGTTCTGCACCACGTTGGAGAGCAGGAACACGACCACCATGTCGAAGGTGTTCAGCCCCGCCAGCCCGCGCTTCCCGGCGAACCGGAACAGGATCAGGATCAGTACGTAGACGGCGATCGTGCGGAGGATCTTCTCCACGATCGGAATCTGGACGACCACCAAGTCATGCCACACGGCCCCGCTCCTCCCACCGCGACTGTCCGGAACGGGGCCGACGCTACGCCACGCGCCCGCGCCGGGCGCCGCTGCGGCCTTACGAGCGCCGCTTCGGCTTGCCGCGCCGGGCCGCCGCCGCACCGCCCCGGGCCCCGGGCTTCTGGCCGCCCGCCTTCTGCCCGCCGGCCCGCTGCTGCCCGCCCGCCTTCTGCTGCTGCGGCTTCCGCGGCGCCACCGCCTTCTTCGGCTGAGCGGCCGGGGCGGCCGAGGCCTGCCCGGCGCCCCGCCCGCGCGAGCTGTTGACCGTCCGCCCCCGGACGATCCCGATGAACTCCTCCACCAGGTCCGTCGTCCGCTCCTGCGGCCAGGACAGCGCGACCTGCGACTGCGGCGCCTCCACCACCGGCCGGTAGGTGAGGTCCCGCCGGTGGTGCAGCCGGGCCAGCGACTGCGGCACCAGCAGCACGCCGACGTTGGCCGCCACCAGCTCGATGGCGTCCGCCGTGGTCGCCGGGCGCTCGATGGCCGGGCGGCCGGGCAGGGCGTCGGCGGCCCAGCCGAGGGTGTCGTCGAGCGGGTGGAAGACCACGTCCTCGGCGAGGTCGTCGAGGGTGACCTCCTCGGCGGCGGCGAGCCAGTGGTCCTTGGGGAAGACCACGACGGTGGTCTCGGTGTACAGCGGGATCGCGCTGAGCACGTCCTTGTCGACCGGCAGACGGATCAGCCCGGCGTCCGCCGAGCCCTCCCGCACGGTCCGCTCACCCTCCTCGGAGGGGACCGCGACGAGGTCGAGCGGGACGTCCGGGAGCCGCTCGACCCAGACCCGGGCCCATTTGCCGGGGGTCACGCCCGGGACGTACGCGAGCCGGAAGGACGGGTTCACCTGCATGTCTGTCACAGGGCAAGGCTACCGACCGTGACCGGAAGCGCCCGCGCACTCCCTTACCCTTGTCCTCATGACATCGCTCAAGCAGAAGACCAGCCAGACCATGAAGCCGGAGACGGCGGCCAAGAAGCTGGGGATCTACCTCGCCGCGGCGCCGACCGACTTCCAGGAGGGCGTGGTCTCCCGCGAGGAGCTGAACGCGCTGCAGGCCCAGCCGCCGCAGTGGCTCCAGGAGCTGCGCAAGAACGGCCCGCACCCGCGCCCGGTGATCGCCGCCAAGCTCGGCATCTCGATCTCCGGCCTGGCCCGCGGCGGCGTGACCGAGGCGCTCACCACCGAGCAGATCGAGGCGGTCAAGGCCGAGAACCCGCTCTGGCTCCAGCACGAGCGCGCCAACCAGGTGGACGTCCGCAAGGAGAACGCCCGGATCAAGGCGAAGCACGAGAAGGAGGCCGCCGAGGCCGCCGCGAAGGCCGCCAAGGAGTCCCAGGCCCGCTGATCCGCTGACGCGCGCCCCGGCGCCGTTTGTCAGACCCCCGCGCTTGGATGGTGCCGGCGTTCGTCCACGGACGAGCGTCGGCACGGCCATGAGTTCATCCACTCGGGAGGGCAGGCAGATGGCGGCGACACTGGACGGTCGGATCGCCCTGGTCGCGGGAGCGACGCGGGGCGCCGGGCGGGGCATCGCGGTGGAGCTCGGCGCGGCGGGCGCGACGGTGTACGTGACCGGGCGCACCACCCGGGAGCAGCGCTCGGAGTACGACCGGCCCGAGACGATCGAGGACACCGCCGAGCTGGTCACCGCGGCGGGCGGCCGGGGCATCGCGGTTCCGACGGACCACCTGGTCCCGGCCGAGGTGGCCGCCCTGGTGGAGCGGATCGAGGCCGAGCAGGGCCGGCTGGACGTCCTGGTGAACGACATCTGGGGCGGCGAGAAGCTGTTCGGCTGGAACACCCCGGTCTGGGAGCACAGCCTGGACGACGGCCTGCGGCTGCTGCGCCTGGCGGTGGAGACCCACGCGATCACCAGCCACCACGCCCTGCCGCTGCTGCTGAAGAGCCCGGGCGGCCTGCTGGTGGAGATGACGGACGGCACGGAGGAGTACAACCGCGCCACCTACCGCAACTCCTTCTTCTACGACCTGGCCAAGGCCTCCGTCCTGCGGATGGCCTTCTCCCTGGGTCACGAGCTCGGCTCGCGCGGCGCCACCGCCGTGGCCCTGACCCCGGGGTGGATGCGCTCCGAGATCATGCTGGAGCACTTCGGCGTGACCGAGGAGAACTGGCGCGAGGCCGTGGCCCGGGAGCCGCACTTCGGCATCTCGGAGACCCCGTACTACGTCGGCCGGGCGGTCGCCGCGCTGGCCGCCGACCCGGAGGTCGCCCGCTGGAACGGCCGGTCCCTCTCCAGCGGACAGCTGGCCCGGGAGTACGGCTTCACCGACCGGGACGGCAGCCGCCCGGACTGCTGGCGCTACCTGGTCGAGGTGCAGGACGCGGGCCGGCCGGCCGCGCCGGAGTCCTACCGCTGAGTGTCCGTAACCCTGACTGAATCCTGAATTCCGCTTCGGCGGCGGCGCGTTCACCACGCGCGGACGGAACTCCTCTCCCTCCGCCGCGTATTGACCGCGCCGTCGCCGACTCCGAATAATCGCCCAATGACCGACCAGTCGAGCGCCCAGCCGAGCAGCCCGTCCCACCCGGCCGAACTCGCCGCCCTCGCGGAGGACTTCTCCGCGGCCGAGAACGCCCACGACCCCTTCGAGGCCACCCTCAGCGGCGTCGAGGGCTACGCCCACGAGGTGCCCGACCCGTCCCGGGCCGCCGCGCTGCACCACCGCGAGGTGCTCCAGGGCCTCGGCGCCCGACTGGCCGCGATCCCGCTGGACACGCTCACCGGCGAGGACCGGACCACCCACCGGCTGCTCGCCCGGCTGATCGACAACGGCATCGGCCGGATCACTCACGGGCTGGCCGACTTCAGCGTCTCGGCGACCATCGCCGCGCCGCACAACACGGTCTTCACCACCCTGGCCATGACCGCCGTCGACCAGGAGGGCGCCGACGCCTACCTGGAGCGGCTGGCCGGCCTGCCCGGCTACTTCGACGCCGCCCTGCAGCTCGCCGTGGACGCCGCCGCCGAGGGCCGCCACCCGCTGCGCAGCGGGGTGGACGCCGCCGTCGCCCAGCTGGACGCCTACCTGGCCGCCGACCCGACCGCGGACCAGCTGCTGCGCCCGCTCCAGGGCCGCCGGGAGTACGAGCGGGCCCGGGTGATCGCGCGCGACGACGTGCGTCCGGCGGTGGCCCGCTACCGGGCCGGACTGGCCCAGCGCCTCGCCCCCGACGCCCGCCCGGACGACCGGGCCGGCGTCTGCCACGTGCCCGGCGGCGCCGAGGGCTACGCCGACGCCGTCTCCCGCTACACCCGGCCCGGGCTGGCCCCGGAGGAGGTGCACCGGATCGGCCTGGAGGCCGTGGCGGCGCTGCGCGAGGAGTTCGCCGAGCTGGGTGCCAAGGTGCTCGGCGTCCACGGCACCGACGCCGTGCTGACCGCGCTGCGCGAGGACCGGTCGCTGCGCTTCGGCAGCGCGGCCGAGATCACGGCCCTGGTGGACGACGCCCTGGAGCGCGCCCGCCGTGCCTCCGCCGACTGGTTCCGCCCGTACCCGATCGCCGACTGTGTGACCAAGGAGATCGACCCGATCGAGGCGGAGACGGCACCGCTGGCCTACTACCAGCCGCCGGGCCCGAACGGGCTGCCCGGCACCCACTGGATCAACACCCTGCACCCGGAGAGCCGGTTCAGTTACGAGTACGAGGCCATCGCCTTCCACGAGAGCGTGCCCGGTCACCACCTGCAGATCGCGGTCGCCCAGACCCTGCACCACCTGCCGCGGTTCCGGCAGCGGCCGAGCGGCCAGCTGACCGCCCACGTCGAGGGCTGGGGCCTGTACACCGAGCGGCTGGCGGACGAGATGGGCCTCTACAGCTCGGACCTGTCCCGCTTCGGCATGCTCTCGATGGACGCGCTGCGCGCGGTGCGGCTGGTGGTGGACACCGGGATGCACCACTACGGCTGGTCCCGGCAGCGGGCGATGGACTTCATGCGGGACAACACCGCCACCCAGGAGGCCAACGTCCGCAACGAGATCGACCGCTACCTCGCCTGGCCGGGCCAGGCCACCGCGTACCTGATCGGCCGTCGGGAGATCGTCCGGCACCGCGAGCGGGCCCGGGCCGCGCTCGGCGGGCGCTTCGACATCCGCGAGTTCCACCACCAGCTGATCGGGCACGGCAGCCTGCCGCTCGGGGTGTTGGAGGACCTGATCACCGAGTGGATCGCCGCGCACTAGCCGTGGACTGGCCACGCACCAGCCGCGGACTGGCCACGCACCAGCCGCGCACTGGCCGCGCACTGGCCGCGACGGTGTCGCGTCAGGAATGCGGAAACGATTCCGCGCGCCCGCGACACTCCTCCCGCGCCCGGACGTGGCGTCACCCGTTCGGCCCCCTCCACACGGTAGTGTCCGCTGGCGCGGCCATCGGCACATCGCCGACCGGCCGCACGCGCACCCGCAACGACCTGGAGGAACTCCGTGCCGGCTCCCGCCCGAGGCGCCCTCGCCATAGCCGCGGCCGTCCTGCTCGCAGCAGCCGCAGGCTGCTCGTCCAGCGGCGGCCACACCGCCAAGGACACCGGTCACGGCAAGGCGAGCGCCCACAGCTCCGCCCCGGCGGCCGGCGGCGACGCCGCCCAGCCCGCCCCGGCCGCGATCGTGACCGGGCCCGGCCCGAAGCCCTCGTACGACGTCCAGCCGCAGCCCGCGGCGGGCAGCTGCCACTTCCGCTACACCGCGGACAAGCAGCCGCTGCCCGACCCGAACTGCACCCCGGGCGCGATCAGCCCGGCGGTCAACCAGGGCAACATCAACGACACCATCTGCAAGCCGGGCGGCTACACCTCGACCATCCGCCCGCCGGCGAACATCACCGGCAAGGAGAAGGCCGAGAACGCCAAGTCCTACGGCTACACCGGCCCGATGGGCGACGCCGAGTACGACCACCTGATCAGCCTGCAGCTCGGCGGCGACCCCAACGACCCGCGCAACCTGTGGATCCAGCCGCCCTCCCCCGGCCACGTCCCGGGCAAGGGCCCGAACAACCCCAAGGACTCGGTGGAGACCCACCTGCACACCGCGATCTGCAAGGGGCAGGTCACCCTGGCCGCGGCCCAGAGCGCGATCGCCACCGACTGGACCACGGCCGAGGCCAAGGTCGGCCTCAAGCCCGCCGCCGCGCCCACCCCGGAGGCGGACGCGGACGGCGACTGACGGATCGTTTCCCCGGCGACGTTCGGGGCCGCAGCGCCTCTCAAGGCCACGGCGCCTCTCGGGGCCGCAGAGCCGCTCGGGGCCACAGCTCCGCTCGGGGCTACAGCGACTCCACCAGCCCGGCGATGGTGTCGAACGGCCGGTACTCCGCGAACTCCGCGCCCAGCGCGCGCGCCCGCTCGCGGAACCGGCCCTCGCCGAGCAGCCGGTCCACCGCCCGGCCGACCGCCTCCGGTGCCGGGCGGCCGGTCCGCAGGTCGAGCCCCACGCCCGCCCACTCCACCCGGGCCGCCACCTCCGGCTTGTCCTCGCTCGCCCCGGCCACCACCAGCGGCACCCCGTACCGCAGCGCCGTCTGCACCCCGCCGTAGCCGGCGTTGCTCACCAGCACGTCGGTGTGCGGCAGCAACCGGTCGAACGGGACGTACCCGGCGGCGCGGACATTGCCCGGCAGGCTGCCGCCGAGCAGCTCGGCCAGCCGCTGCGGCCCGTCCGGGCGGCCGGTGGCGGCCACCACCAGCAGGTCGTCCCGGTCCGCCAGGGCGCGGACGGTCGGGGCGACCAGCTCGCCGAGGTCGGTGTTGGCCAGCGTGCCCTGGGTGACCACCACGACCGACCGCTCGCCGGTCACCTCGTCCCACCATCCGGGCAGCGGCTGCTCGTTGCCGACGATGCCCGGCAGCGCGCCGATCAGCCGGTACGAGGCCGGCGCGTCGCTGCGCGGGTACTCGAAGCCCGGCACGGTCAGCTGCAGGAACTCGTCCGGCACCGTCACCTGCGCCTGTCCGCGCGGGCCCTGCGGCAACCGGGCGCCCACCCCCGCGAACACCTTCTCCGCGTAGCGCTGCAGCGGCTCGCCGCGCCGGTCCGTCTCCTCCTGCAAGGCCCGGTTGCGGGCCCGGCCCTCCTCCCCCGGCAGCGGCGGCAGCGCCAGCCCGAACGGCGCGGTGTCCACGCTCGGCAGCATCGACGGGGTGAGGCCGATGCCGATCACCGCCGGACGCTCCGCCCTCGGCCGGCTCAGCGCCAGAGGCAGCGCGCCCTGGAAGAAGGCGTCCGCGATCACGGCCCGGGCCGGGAACTCCTCCAGCAGCGCGAGCAGCGCCCGGTACTGGTGCGGGATCGGGTCGAGGAACACGTTCTGGACGTCGAAGGCGATCCGCTCCAAGCCGGGCGGCAGGCTCGCCCGGCCCGGGAAGGACGCGTCCAGGTCCCGGTCGTCGAAGTCGGCCTCGGTGGGCAGCGCGACGAACCGCGCGCCCGCCCGCTCGGCCGCCCCGGCGAACCGCGCGCCGCCGAGGAACACCACCTCGTGCCCGCGGGCGGCGAGGTCGGCGGAGATCGCCAGCAGCGGGCTGACGTGCCCGTGGGCGGGGATGGCGGTGGTGATGATCCTGGACAGCGGAAACTCCTGTGGTCGGGCCCGGCGCGTTCTGCTCGTTCTGCGACTCACCGTAGGCAGGGCCGGTAGACGACCGATGAACAGCTCATCTGCCCAGTACCGCACCGCCGTTCAGACCGATCACCTGCCCGGTGAGGTAGCCGGCCGCCGGGGAGGCGATGTAGGCGACCGCCTCGGCCACGTCCTCGGGGGTGCCGGCCCGGCCGACCAGGGTGTCGGCGATCTTCCGGGCGTGGAACTCCTCGTCCCGGTCGGCTCCGAAGATCTCGGTGTCCTCGACGTAGCCGGGCGCCAGCACGTTCACCGTGATCCCGTCCGACCCCAACTGCCGCGCCAGGCCGAAGGCCCAGCCGTGCAGGGCGGCCTTCGCGGCGGCGTACGAACCGGCCGAGTGCGGGCCCGCACCGCCGCGTTGGGCGGCCGCCGAGCTGATCACCACCAGCCGGCCGCCGGGGCGGCGCAGCGCGCCCTGGAGGGCGGTGGTCAGCAGCACGGCGGTGAGCAGGTTGGTGTCCAGGTCCCGCCGCCAGGACGCGGCCAGGGCGGCCAGGCTGTCGTCCTCGGGCGGGGTGATGATCGCGCCCGCGTTGTTCACCAGCACGTCCACCGGCCCGAGTCCGGCGATCCGGGCGGCCACCGCCCCGACCGCGGCCGGGTCGGTCAGGTCGCCCGCCAGCGGCACGACCGTGCCCGCTCCGGCGCCCCGCTCGATCTCCTCCCGGGCCTGCTCCAGCACGGCCGCCCGGCGGCCGAGGATCACCACCCGGTTCCCGTCCCCGGCCAGCCGGGCGGCGATCGCCCGCCCGATCCCGGTCCCGCCGCCGGACACCACCGCGAGTCGCTCCTGGGCCACCGGTCAGGCCTCGCCGTCGTAGTAGGCGCGCATCAGCTCCGTCGACCACGCGGGCTGACGGACCTCCCCGCGTGGGCCGAACTCGCCCATGTACGGCTTGATGTCGAGCACCGGCGTACCGGCCACCGCGTCCAAGCCGGTGACGTGCAGCTCCAGTCCGTCCACCCGGACCAGCGCGCAGCGGGAGACCCCGAGCCGGTTGGGACGGTTCTTGCCGCGCTGGGCGAAGATGCCGACCAGCGGCCAGTCGGTGTTGCCGCGCGGGTGGCGGGCGCCGGTCTCGACCTTCCCGGCCGGGACGCGGTCGAAGTGGTACACCACCTCCAGGTGCGAGAAGTCCGCCAGCCCGTACAGCGCCTCCTCCCCGAACTGCCCGCCGTCCAGCCGGATCACCGCCCCGACGCTCCCCCAGCCGCCGTCCCGGACGTCCTCCCGTCCGCCGACCACCCGCCCCACCGGACGCACCGTCACTTCGTCCACGCCGATTCCCCCTTCGAGCTGACGATCGTTCACCCGGTACCGTAACCGGGCTCACGCCCCGACGATCAAGGGGGTCACCGGCCCGCCGGCCGCCGCACCGGGTCCGGCGGTTCGGGCGCCCGCGGCACCCGGCCGGACCGAACCCACGGGGGCGCCGGGGGCCTCGTCCGCCGCCGCTCCGAGGACGGCCCCGGCCGCGCGGGCCGCGCGGTCGGTCAGGCCTGGCCCGGGGTGATCGGCAGGCCGCGCTTGTGCTCGGTGCGGCGGTAGTGGCCGAGGACGGTGTCGAACACCTCCTCGCTGACCGGCAGGCCCTCCAGGAAGTCGTCCAGGGCGTCGTACTCGACGCCGAGGGCCTCCTCGTCGGGGCGGCCGGGGGCGAGGTTCTCCAGGTCCGCGGTGGGGATCTTGCCGACCAGTTCGGCGGGCGCGCCCAGCACCGCGGCGATCGAGCGCACCTGGCGCTTGGTCAGCCCGGAGAGCGGCATGACGTCGGCCGCGCCGTCGCCGTACTTGGTGAAGAAGCCGACGGCGGCCTCGGCCGCGTGGTCGGTACCGACGACCAGGCCGCCGGAGGCGCCGGCGGCCGCGTACTGGACCACCATCCGCTGACGGGCCTTGACGTTGCCGCGCACGAAGTCCTCGTGGGCGTGGTCGGTGAAGGTCAGCCCGGCCGCCAGCAGCGCGTCCAGGGCGGCGTCGGTCGCGGGCTTGATGTCGACGGTCAGCACCTCGTCGGCACGGATGAAGTCGAGCGCGCGCTGGGCGTCCGCCTCGTCCGCCTGGACGCCGTAGGGCAGCCGCATCGCGGTGAAGCCGACCCGGTGCCCCTCGGCCCGCAGCCGCTCGACGGCGAGCTGGCAGAGCCGCCCGGTGGTGGTGGAGTCGACGCCGCCGCTGATGCCCAGCACCAGGGTGCGCGCACCCGAGGCCCGCAGCTGCTCGGCCAGGAAGGCCACCCGCCGCTCGGCCTCCTTCGCGGGGTCGGGGACGGGCGCCACTCCGAGGGCGAGGGCGATCTGCCGCTGGAGGTCCGCGGGCGGGGTCTCGGTCATGCCGACTCCTTGGGGAAGGTCACACGGTGGGTGCCCGTCATCGTCGTCACCAGCGAGTACAGCGAGGTGGTGGCGGTGATGAACAGGCGGTTGTTCTTCGGGCCGCCGAAGGTGATGTTGGAGACGGGCTCGGGGACGAGGATACGGCCGATGAGGGTGCCGTCGGGCGCGTAGCAGTGGACGCCGTCCTCGAAGGCGGCCGCCCAGAGCCGGCCGTCGAGGTCGAAGCGGATGTTGTCGAACCGGCGGCCGTCGCCGCTGACGAAGATCCGGTCGCCGCCGAGGGTGCCGTCCGCGCCGATGTCGAAGACCCGGATGTGCCCGGCCCGGCTGTCGTTGACGTAGAGCCGCCGTTCGTCGTGGGAGAGGACCAGTCCGTTCGGCCCCTCGAAGCCGTCGGCGGCGAGCCGGACCTCGCCGCTGCGCGGGTCGATCCGGTAGACGTTGCGGGCGCCGATCTCGGGCTCGGCGCGGTGGCCCTCGTAGTCGCTGGTGATGCCGAAGTCCGGGTCGGAGAACCAGATCGCGCCGTCGGAGCCGACGACGGCGTCGTTGGGCGAGTTGAGCCGCTTGCCCCGGTAGCGATCGGCGAGGACGGTGACCCTGCCGTCGTGTTCGGTGCGGGTGACCCGGCGGTTGCCCTGTTCGCAGCTGATCAGACGGCCCTCGCGGTCGAGGGTGTTGCCGTTGGGGTGGCCGGCCGGGGAGCGGAAGACGCCGACGGTGCCGGTGGCCTCGTCCCAGCGCAGCAGGCGGTCGTTGGGGATGTCGCTCCAGATCACCTGCCGCCAGGCCGGCAGGTAGAGCGGCCCCTCGGCCCAGCGGCAGTCGCCGTAGAGCTTCTCCAGCCGGGTGTCGCCGTTGGCGCACCGCCGGAACCGTTCGTCCAGAATCTCGTACAGTCCGAAGCTGATCTGACCAGACACAATCCACTCCCTGATGCCATCTGCCGAATGAGGTTCTGACACTCGGGAGTATGGCAGAACGGGATATGGTTCCACCGTGGTGATCGAAAACCTGGACGAGACCGACCGCGCCCTGCTCGCCCTGCTCCAGCAGGACGCCGGCCAGCCGTACGCGGCCCTCGGGCGGGCCGTGGGGCTCTCCGCCGCGGCCGCGCACGAGCGGGTGCGCAAGCTGCGCGAGCGCGGGGTGCTCCGCCGCACCACGGTGGAGGTGGACCCGCGGAGCCTGGGGCTCGGGGTGCTCTCCTTCGTGCTGGTGGACTCCTCCGCCTGGATGGGCGATTCGGCCGCCGCCTTCGCCGCCGTACCGGAGATCGAGGAGGCGCACATCATCGCGGGCAGCGCCTCGGTGCTGGTCAAGGTACGCACGGCCACCACCGAGCAGCTCCAGGACGTGCTGCGCCGCCTCTACGCGATCGAGGGCGTGAACGGCACCCAGGCCACGGTGGTGCTGGAGACCTTCTTCGAGCGCCCGCCCAAGCCTTAGACCTCGGCCTCGGCCTCGCTCGCGGCCTCGGCCTCGCTCGCGGTCTCGGCCCCAGCCCCAGCCCCGGGCGCGGGGTGCCGAAGGATGTCCAGCACCACGCGGCCGTCCACGGTCTCCTGGGCGACCAGCAGCTCCGCCAACTCGTCCAGGTGGTGCCGGTGTGCGCGCAGCAGCTCGACGGCCCGGCGCTCGGCACCGCGCAGCAGCGCGGCCACCGCCTCGTCCACCGCGCGCTGGGTCTGCTCGGAGTACGGGCGGCGCAGCAGGTCCTCGGGGTGCTCGCCGAGGTACTGCGGGGAGCCGCTGGAGTAGCCGACCGGGCCGAGGTCCGGGGAGAGGCCGAACTCGCGAACCATCCGGGTGGCCACCGAGGTGGCATTGGCGAGGTCGTTGGCGGCACCTGTCGAGCCCTCGCCGAAGACCACCAACTCAGCGGCCCGCCCGCCGAGTTGGACGGTGAGCAGATCGTTCAGATAGCTCTCGCTGTACAGGTGCCGCTCGGCCTCGGGGAGTTGCTCGGTGGCGCCGAGCGCGACGCCCGCCGGGAGGATGGTCACCTTGGCGACCGGGTCGGCGTGCTCGCACAGCGCGGCCATCAGCGCGTGCCCGGACTCGTGCACGGCGACGGATTGCCGCTCCTCGGGCAGCAGCGCGTTGGAGGACTCCCGGCGCCCGAGCAGCACCCGGTCGCGGGCGTCGTCGAGGTCGGCCGCGGTGATGGTGGCGCGTTCGGCGCGGACCGCGTTGATCGCGGCCTCGTTGACCAGGTTGGCGAGGTCGGCGCCGGAGAAGCCGGGGGTGCCGCGGGCGATCCGGTCCAGGTCCGCGTCCGGGGCGAGGGTCTTCCCCAGGGTGTGCACGGCGAGGATGGCCGCCCGCTCGGCCTGGTTGGGCAGCGGCACGGTGACCTGCCGGTCGAACCGGCCGGGGCGCAGCAGGGCCGGGTCGAGGGCGTCCGGCCGGTTGGTGGCGGCGATGACGACGATCCCGGTGCTCTGATCGAAGCCGTCCATCTCGGACAGGAGCTGGTTGAGGGTCTGCTCGCGCTCGTCGTTGCCGCCGATCCGGGAGCCGCCCGCGCGGCGGCCGCCGACCGCGTCGATCTCGTCGATGAAGATGATGGACGGCGCGCGCTTGCGGGCCTCCTCGAACAGGTCGCGGACCCGGGAGGCGCCGACACCGACGAACATCTCCACGAAACCGGAGCCGGTCACCGAGAGGAACGGCACCGAGGCCTCCCCGGCGACCGCCCGGGCGAGCAGTGTCTTGCCGGTGCCCGGCGGGCCGACCATGATCACCCCGCGTGGCCCCTTGGCTCCGGCGGCGGCGTACCGCTCCGGGCTGCGCAGGAAGTCGACCACCTCGCTGACCTCCTGCTTCACCCCCTCGTACCCGGCCACATCGGCGAAGCCGGTGGCGGGCCGCTCGGCCTCGATGATCTTCGCCCGGGAGCGGCCGATCGCGCTCAGCCCGCCGCCGAGCGTTCGTGCGGCCATCCGGCCCGACCACAGGAACAGCCCGCCGAAGATCAGCAGCGGCAGGAACAGCAGCAGGGTGGACCAGAGCGAGCTGCCGTTGCCGGAGTGGCTGGCGGTGATGTTCACGTGCTGGTCGGAGAGCGCGTGGCTGAGTTGGGAGGTGTCCAGGGCGGTGGGGATCTGGCTGGTGAAGTGGGTGCCGTCCTTGAGCGTGCCGCTCACCCCGCCGGTGTCGCTGACGTCCACGGTCTGCACCTGGCCGGCGTCGACCCGGTTCAGGAAGTCGGTGTAGCCGTAGCGGGCGCCGGTCGGGGCGGACTTGGAGAACAGGGCGAGCAGGAGCAGGGTGGCGAGGACGGCGACGGGCAGCAGCCAGCGGCGCCACGAGGGCGCGGGGGGCTTGGGCGGGGTGCCACCGGGGCCGGGGCCCGGCCGCTGCCATGGACCCGGGCCCTTGCCGGGGCCGCCGGGGCCGGAGCCGGGTCCCGTGCCGGGCGGGGTCGCCGGGTGACGGGCAGCGCGCAGCCGCGTTCGTACGATCATCCACGCTCACCGCCTCTTGGCGCCGCTCCCCGGATTCCCTCTCAGGGGGCCTTCCTCTCCATGGTCGGACGCTCCGGGCCCGGACGGGAGGCCGAACAGGTACCGGCCGAACGCGAGCTGCCCGTCCGGCACGAACGGCCACTGCCGTACGGCCCGCGCCAGCTCGGGCAGGGTCAGCCAGCCTCGCCGGATCGCCTCGGCGCGGTCGACCACACCGAGCACCCGGTCCTGCTCGTCGACCCGCTCGACGGGCTCGCTCATCGCGCCACCGTCGCACGTACCGCGACCAGGGTCGCCGCGCCCGCGAGCACCGCGCACCCGGCCATCAGCCCCAACAGCCTGACCGCCGAGTCCACCGCACCCGGCAACCCGACCAGCGACCACAGCGCATCCCGCAACCCGCCGCTCACCGGCACCGCCGCCGCAGCGGCGAAGGCGGCGGCCCGCCCCGCACCGGGCCTGCGCGGCATCGCGGCGATCCGCAGGAGGGCGTCGCAGAGCAGGCAGAAGGCGAAGAACCCGCTGAAGAAGACGGTGAGTTCGGCCAGGGCCAGCTGCCAACCGGGCCAGCCTTCGCCGCCCGCCTGTCCGGTGACCACCAGCGCGCCGGCCAGCAGGCTCAGCCCGGCCGCGGCGGCCACGATGTGGCGACGCAGGAAGCGGGTGGCGACCCCGAGGTCGGCCAGTGGCGCGGCGAGCAGGACGAGATCGTCCAGCCAGTCGCCGCCCGGGCGCCGCCGCTCCTCGGGCGGCACCTCCCGCCCGGCGCGCCGCAGCAGGACCAGGCACCATCCGGCGCCCGCCGCCAGCGGCAGCAGCGCGGCGATCAGCCAGGCCGTCCGCGCGTCCCACAGCTCGCGCTCCGCCCGCAGGGCCGCCGCGGTCGCATCGGTGGCGACGGTCGCCGCGACCAGCGCGACACCGAGCCGGGCCGCCCGCAGCAGTTGGTCCACCCGGTAGCCGGGCTGCGGCCCGCCGCCCCGGCAGAGCGAGGCCCGTACGGCCGTCAGGGCGGTGAGCGCGGGGACCAGGAAGAGCGTGAAGGACACCACCGTGTCGTACGGATCCGCCTGCCAGGGGCTCGCCGCCCGCAGCGTCCTGGCCTGGGTGGTGACGTACGCGAAGCCGGTGAAACCGACGGCCAGTGCCAGGGCGCCCCACAGTGCGCGCCGTTGGGTCCGGCTCATCGCCGCCCACCACCGTCGCCCCCGCGCGCCAGCAGGTCCGGCAGCCAGGGCAACCCCGGCGCCACGTGCCGCGCGAGCTCGTGCTCCGCCGGGAGGATCCGGCCGAACGTGCCCATCACCCCGGTCGGCATCCGTACGGCCACCAGCGCGACCACGGCCAGTGCCGCCGCGACCGGCAGCCACCCCCATCCCCGCGGCGATCCCCATCTGCGCGTCAACTCCCCCACCTCCACGGCATGTTCGGTCGCCGGCGGCTGCGCCTCGACCATGCCGGAATAGTACACGCCGCGTAGTACTTGTCACGTAGTATCGTGACCCGGAGAGCCGCATCCGAGGGAGTGAGCGCCCATGCAGGCGTACGACGCACAGACGCTGGTGCTCTGCGCACTGGCCGAGGGACCGCTGCACGGCTACGCCGTCAACGCCGCCATCGAGCGGCTGGTCGGGCAGAAGCTCGGCCCCGGCAGCCTCTACGGGGCGCTGACCCGCCTGGAGGCCAAGCAGCTGATCGAACCCGCCGACGACGCCGGGTCGCAGCCGCGCCAGCGTCCGGTACGGCTGACCCCGCAGGGCCGGCGGCTGCTGGAGCAGGAGCTGCGGTCGATGGCGAAGGTGGCCGCCGCCGGGCTGGCCAGCCTCGAGGTGGACCCCGCGTGAGCGGCGGGCATCCGCGGCGGCCCGTCGACCTGTCCCGGCTCTACCCCGCGCCGATGCGCGAACGCTGGGGCGAGGAACTGGCGGAGGAGGTGCGGTCGGCCGACTGGCGCGCCTGGCCCGGGCTGCTGGCCGCGATCGCGGACCTGTGGCTGCACCCGGCGGTCTGGCCCGCCGACCACCGCACCCAACGACGCGACCGAACCGCCGTCCTGGCCCTCGCCGTCGCGCTGGCGACCGGGTTCGTCGGCGCCCTGGCCGCCGAACAGGGCGCCCGCCAGGCCGCCGCACCCGGCGGAGCCTGGGCAGCGCCGCTCGGTCAGGCGCTGCTGCTGGTCGGGCTGGCGCTGGTCACCCCGCTCCCCCACCGCGACCCCGCCGCGCTGCGCGCCCTGCTCGCCACCGCCGCCCGCCGCCTCACCGTCCCGGCCCTGGCGGGCGCGGGCCTGGTGGCGCTCGCGCACTCCGCGCTCGGCCCGGCCCTCGCGGCCAGTGACTACCGCTTCGCCGCCGTCGCCTCCTGGTGGACGGTGCTGGCCGTCGGTGCCCTGCAGACCTGCCGCACGGTGGCGGGCCCGGAGGGCCGGGCCGCGCTGGCCACGCCGTCCCCGTTCCGGCTGAGGCTGGGCCTCGGCGCCCTCGCCACCACCGGAGTGCTGGCCGGCTCCACCCTGCTGGCCACCTGGACGGCCGGCCACGCGACCACCGCGCTGACCGCCGGGATCCTGCTGGTCCTGCTCGCCTGGCCGCTCGCCGCGGCCCTCAGGGATCTGCGCCAGACCGGAAGCTGACCCTCCGTCCGCCGGCCGCGGCACCGGTGATCTACAGTCCTCCCATGAGCGACCCGGACCAGCTGCCGATACGAACGACCCCGGAGACCCAGGTGGAGCCCCGCGCCGGGGACGCCGACCGGGAGGCGGTGGCCGAGCGGCTGCGCATCGCGGCGGGCGAGGGCCGCATCGACCTCGGGGAGCTGACGGAGCGGCTCGACCGCGCCTACGCGGCCCGGACCTACCGCGAACTCGACGCCCTGGTGGCGGATCTGGGCGGCCACCCGTCCGCCGCCGGATCCGGGGCCGACGTGCTGGTCCTCAAGCCCACGTTGGGCAACATCCGGCAGAGCGGCCGCTGGACGGTGCCCTCGCGGATCGTCGCCGAGTGCCGGATGATGCACATCGAGATCGACTTCACCGAGGCCGTCTGCCCGCACCGCGAGGTCACCGTCGAGGCGGCGTGCGGTGCGGGCCGCATCCGACTGGTCGTCCCGGCCGGCTGGGGCGTGCGGGTGGACGGGTCGAGCACCAACACCGGCCACATCGTCAACAAGGCCACCGAGGTGGCGGAGCGGGGAGCCCCGACCGTGACCGTCGTCGGCCATCCCCGGTCGGGGCTGATCAAGATCAAGCAGCGCCGCCGCTGAAGGGACGCCGCCGAAGGGACGCCCCCTGCCGCGACCTCCCGCCGGTCAGGAGAAGTCCAGCGACCCCGTCCGAGTCCGCTTGAGCTCGAAGAACTTCGGGTACCCGGCCAGCAGCCGGACGCCGTCGAAGACCCGTACGGCGTCCTCCCCGCGCGGGATCGCGCTCAGCACCGGGCCGAAGAAGGCGACGCCGTCCACGTGGATGGTCGGGGTGCCGACCTCCTCGCCGACCGGGTCCATGCCCTCGTGGTGGCTCTTGCGCAGCGCGATGTCGTACGCGGTGCTGTCGGCCGCCTCGGCGAGCTCCTCGGGCAGGCCGGCCGCGACCAGGGCCTCGCGGATGAGGGTGTCGTCGGCGGCGCGGTCCTGGTCGTGCAGACGGGTGCCGAGCTCGGTGTAGAGGTCGCGCAGGACGTGCTCGCCGTGCTTCTCGGCGGCGGCGATGCAGACCCGGACGGGGCCCCAGCCCGTGGTCATCAGGCGCTGGTAGCGCTCGGGCAGGTCGGTGCGGCCCTCGTTGAGGACGGACAGGCTCATCACCCGGAAGCCGAGGTCCAGCTCGCGCTGCTTCTCGACCTCCAGGATCCACCGGGAGGTGATCCAGGCGAAGGGGCAGACGGGATCGAAGTAGAAGTCGACTTTGGTGGCGTTCTTGTTCGCGTCCTTGTTCACGTCGACGATCCTAGGGCCCGATTGGACCACTCCCCAGGGCCAATCGCCACCCATCACCATGGGCCACTTCTCAGCTGCAGGTGGTCCCGTCCGCCGGCACCGTGCCGTCCAGCAGGTAGGCGTCCACGGTCCGCGTCAGACAGGGATTGCCGGTGTTGTACCCGCCGTGGCCCTCGCCCTTCAGCGTCACCGTGACGCCGACGCCCGCTCCCAGCTGCCGCGCCATCGTGCGGGCGCCCTCGACCGGGGTGGCCGGGTCGCCGGTGGTGCCGACCACCAGGATCGGGGCGGCCCCCTCGGCCGCGACCTCCGGGTGGTCGGCCTTGCCGGGGACGGGCCAGCCGGTGCAGCCGGTCAGGCCCCAGGCGGTGAAGGGGCCGAACACCGGGGAGGCGGTGCGGAACTGCGGCAGCTGCTGCTCGACGTCCTGGTCGGAGTAGCGCTGTCGGGCGTCCACACAGGAGATCGCCCGGTTGGCCGCGTTCAGGTTGTTGTAGTGCCCCTGCGCGTCGCGCCCGAGCAGCGAGTCGGCCAGCAAGAGCAGCGTGTTGCCGGTGCCCCGCTGCATCGCCTCGGTGAGCCCGGAGGCCAGCGCGGGCCAGGTCTGCTGGCTGTACAGCGCGGACGCGATGCCGGTGATGGCCAGGCTCTCGGTGAGCTTGCGCCCGCTGTCGGTGGGCAGCGGCGACTGCGCGAGCTTCTGCAGCAGGCCGGTGATCTTCGCCGTGCCCTCGGCGCCGCCGCTGCCGGTCGGGCAGGCGACCGCGGCCTGGGTGGCGCAGGCCTTCATGAAGTCGTCGAGGGCGAGCTGGAAGCCCTGGGCCTGGCCGAGCGCGCTCTGCTGCGGGTCCTGGGTCGGGTCGACCACCGAGTCCAGGACGATCCGGCCGACCTCCTTCGGGAACAGGTGCGCGTAGACGCCGCCGAGCTGGGTGCCGTAGCTGATGCCGAAGTAGAAGATCTTCTGGTCGCCGAGCACCTGCCGCATCAGGTCGAGGTCGCGGGCCGCGCTCTCGGTGTCCACGTAGGGCAGCACCGGGCCGGAGTTGCGCTCGCAGGAGGCGGCGAACTGCGCGTTGGTGTCGTCCAGGGCCTTGACCCCCGCCGGGGTGTCGGGGGTGCTGTCGACGGCCACGTTGACGTCCATCGCCCGGTCGTCCAGGCACTTCACCCCGGCACTGTCGCCGACCCCGCGCGGGTCGAAACTGACCAGGTCGTAGCGGGTGTTGAGGGAGGCGTAGGCGCCGGACAGGGCGGGCAGGGTGGCCACGCCGGAGGCGCCGGGGCCACCGAAGTTGAAGAACAGCGAGCCGATCCGGTGCTGTTCGTCCTTGGCCTTGCTGCGGATCAGCGCGAGGTCGACGGTCCCGCCGTTCGGCTTGGCGTAGTCCAGCGGGGCCTTGAGGGTGGCGCACTGCCAGTCGTTCGCGGGCGCGCTGCCGCCGCCCTGGGCGGCGCTCGGGGCCGGGCAGGGGCGCCAGGCCAGCTGCTGGGCGGCCAGGCCGGTGGCGGTGGCGCCGGTGGCCGGGGCGATCGGCGCGGGCTCGGCGGCGGAGCTGCTCTCGCTCCGGCAGCCGGCGGCGGGGGCCAGCAGCAGTGCGGCCAGGCCGAGCGCGCCGGCGCCGCGGACGACGGTGTGCATGGAGCGGTCCACCTCTCGGGGTCTGCCGCGCGGCGCGGTCTCGGGCCCGCCGCGCACCGGCGCGCGGCGGGCGGCGTACGCCCCGGCGCGCGGCACCGTCGGCGCACCACAGACCCTAGGGGCCACGGCGCGGCAATGCTCGCCGGAAGCCCCGGACGGGGGGCGTGCGCCGTCCGGGCTGCCACCGGCCGACCGAGTGAGGGTTCAACCGGCCCACCGGGTGACAGCCCCACCACCGGCCCCCGCGCCGGGGGCCGCAGCCGCGGGCACGGAGGCGGGCACATCGAGCGGCGACACCGCTGTCCCGGCAGTGGACGCGGCGGGAGAAGCGGGTGGCGGCCCAGCTGCGCACGGCGGCCGTCGCCGCCCGAGGGCGGGCTACGCGGGTTACGCGCGTCAGGCGCGTCAGGCCGACGGCCGGAGGGCGGCCATGGCCTCGTCGATCCGTCCGAGCTTCAGCAGCAGCGACGCGAGCAGCAGGCGGTCCGCCGCAACGGCGGGAACCGCGACAGCCTCCTCCAGGCGGCCGGCGTCAGCGAGCAGCGACGCCAACTCCCCCGCCGCGTACGGGGCATCGAGATCGGCCCGCAGCTCCTCGATCGCCTGCTCCAGGCGGCCGCAGGCGGCGAGCAGTCGGGGCCGGAGCCGGACGTACTCCCACTCCGGCGCACCGAACCGGGCGAGCACACCGTCCAGGTACGCCAGCCCCTCCTCGGCGCGCCGCTGGTCGACGTACAGCTCGCACAGGGTGGAGACGATCCAGTCCTCATCGCCGCCCTTCGCCCACGGCAGGGCGCGCAGTACCTCGATCGCCTCGTCTCCGCGCCCGTGCCGGGCCAGGAGTCGGGCGAGCAGCGCGGCCTCGTGCGGCGACTCCGCCGCGCGCGCCCGGTAGACCTCGACCGCGCCCTCGATGTCGCCGCGCAGCTCCAGCAGTTCGGCCAGGGCGGTGGCGGCGTCCCCGAGGGACTCCTGCGCCGCGTAGGCCCGCAGCTCCTCGATGCGGTCGTGCCGCGCCAGCAGGTCGGCCAGCTGGTCACGGCCGTTGACGGAGGTGATCTCCCGGGTGCGCAGCAGGGCGATCGCCTCGTCCACCCGGCCCTGCCGCTCGCGGACGGCGGCCAGCAGGCCGACGGCGTTGTCGGGCTCGGGGAAGCCGAACTCCGCGTTCGGCCAGCGCTCGGCCGGCGCCTCGGTCCGGGCCGCGAGCAGCTCCGCGACCTCCTCGTCCCGGCCGAGCCCCTCGGTCACGTCGACCAGGGCCGCCGCGAACGCCGCCTCCTTGCTGTGCGGCCGGAGCAGCTCGAACGCCTCCTGCCCCCGCCCGTGCCGCGCGAGCAGCCGGGTGAGGTGCTCGAACGCCGCACCCTTGCCGACGCCCGCCTCGGAGAGCACCTGGACGAAGGCGATCGCCTCCTCCTCGTAGCCCCACCGTTCCAGCAACTCGGCGTGCGCGCGGGCCGCGTCCCAGGAGCCCGCCTCGATGTACGGGGCGAGCACGGCCAGGGCGTCGTCCTGCCGGTCCTCGGCGGCCAACTGTTCCACCCACGCCCGGGCGCAGTGCCAGTCGCCGGACGACGCCTCCTGTCGTACCCGGTCGAGATGGCCGTGCTCGATGAGCCGGGCGACCAGGTCGGAGGGTATCCAGTCCAGGTGCGTACCGCGGGCTCGACGGTCGAATTCAGCGGCATCCATGATCGCGAACCTTACCGTCCGAAGGCGACATCCTCGGCAACTTGGCCGGATCCGTGCGCGACCGACATCACAGCGGCACCCGCAGTCGCGCTCTCGCTCGCGGTGGCCGGCTTCACCGTGGCGCCCGCCCAGGCGCAGCCCGACGACACCGCCGCTCCGGCGGCGTCCGCCGTCGGAGCGGCGTTTCCCGTTCGCGGTGAGGACCCGCTCCGGAACCTCACCGCGGCCCCAGCCCCGGCGTGCCGCGCACCACGTAGGCCGGCAGCCGCAGCTCGCCCAGCACCGCCCGGGGCAGGCGCAGCCCGAACCGCCGCCCGACCACACCGAGGGCCCGGTGCCGGACGGCCCCGTCGCGCTCGCCCCCGGGAGCGCAGGGGGTGATGCCGTCGGCCTCCAGGACCCGCGCGGCGACCAGCTCGGGCAGCAGCAGATCGGGCTCCTTCCCCCAGCGCCAGCGCTCCTCGCCCAGGCCGAAGCCGCACAACACGGCGCCGTCCCGGGCGTAGTCGAGCAGGGCCGGCGGCTGCTCCGGCATCGGGCGGAAGTGCACCACCTCGGCGCCGTGTCGGGCTATCTCGGTGAGCAACTCGCCACCGGTCGAGTCGCCGTACTCGATCGCGAAGGACCAGCCGCCCGCCTCGCCGACCCGGATCACGCCGTCGCCGTCGCCACCGGGGCGGTAGCCCTCGATGTCCAGGTCCCAGATCTCCGTCCCGCTGATCGGCCCGGTCGCAGCCGCCGGGTCGGCCCCCATCCGGCGGGCGAGCTCCTCGGGCGGGATGCCCCGGGCGAACACCACCCCGTCGACCTCGGCGCCGGCGTCCGCCAGCCACTGGATGCCGTCCCGCCGGGTGCCGTTCGTCAGGGTGCCGTCCCGCCGGGTGCCGTCACCGCCCCACCCCTCGCCCCCGCCTGCACCGTCGCCCATGACGTCCCTCCCCTTCACGCCGGCCCGCGATGGACAGGCGCAGCCGGACGCACCCTAGCCGACACCACCGACATGCAGCCCCGACAGGCGGGCAGAGGATGATGCGGACGGTGAACTCACGTGCGGCGCACCGCCGTTCAGCTGCAGTCGCCGCCCGACGGAGGGCCGTCCGCGGCGCTCCGCCCCGACCGACGCCTCCGGGGCAGACCCGAACCGAGGCGCACCGCGGAGCCTCCCTCACCGCCTGATCGAGCACCCCGGCGAACCCGTGTGGCTAGAACTCCCCGGCCACCCCCAGGTCCTGCCGCATCGCATGCCGCATGATCTTGATCAGCGCCCACAGCTCGTCCTGCGCCTCGGCGGCGGATCGCAGGCTCTCACCGGGCCGCGCATCGCCTTGTTCCAGGCGCTTGACCATCCCGTAGACGCGGGTGAGCGCCTGGTTCGCCGTGTCGCCCGGGGCGATCACGGCATCGGGAGCGATCATCAGCGTCTCGGACCAGTGGTTGCGGTGCGCGTCCTTGGCCTCCTCCAGCGCCCGGATGTCGCCCTCCTCGGGCGTCCGGTCGCGCAGGAGGTGCAGGTGCCGGTTGAGCGCGGTCGCGAACTGCCGTGCGTCACGGTACAGCCGGGTGTAGCAGCCGCGCCGCAGGGCGAGGTTCTCGCGGGTGTCCTGGAAGGCCTGGCCGAGCTCCAGCTCGCGCCGCTTGGCCCGTTCGGCGCCCCGCTGGGTGAGCAGCGCGGCCCCGAGGGTCCCCGCCACACCGGTCACTGCGATCGCCACCGCTGCTATGTCCACCCGGTCACCCTAGCCAGCGCCCCCAAATCGCCCGCCGGGGAAGTCGGACCCGCCGACTTCCCGAGCGGCCGGCCCCGGCCGTCAGGCGCTGCGCCGCCCTGCGGCTCGGCGCATCAGGGGGGCGTAGAGAAGTCGGCGCTGGTGGTGTACGAGAGCGGGCCGGAGGCGATCAGGGTGATGCCGGCCAGGAGCGCCGCCCACTGCCCGCCGCCGGTGAGCGGTTCGGGCTGGGTCCAGCCGAATGCTCGGCGACGGCGGCTCCGCCCACCGGGAGATCGTCGACATCCTCCTGGCTCACGGCGCCGACCCGCTCCTCCCGGACGCCGACGGCACCACGGCCCGCACCCACGCCGAGCGGCGGGGCTTCCCGGAGATCGCGGCCGCCCTGCTCGCCGCGGGGGGCCGGACGCCCAGCCCCTGACCCCTCACCCCCAGCCGGGCACCGGCGGCAGCGGCCACGGCGGCAGCACCGGCGGCGGACCGTCCGAGCACAGGTCCGCAGCCGGACCACGCCCGGCGAACCAGGCGAGCAGCGCGTACCCCGGGCCGCGCACCACCGGGCCCTGCTCGCCGAGGGTCCAGGTACGGCCGAGGTCCTCGGCCTCGATCCGGGCGACCGCGACCCGCCGCGCGGCCAGCGCCGCCACACTCTCCTCCAGCGCCCGCCGGACGAAGACCTCCGGCCAACTCCGCGCCGAGTAGCCGAGATCCAGGTCCACATGGTGCACCTCAAGCTCGCGCCAGGCCCGCCACAGGAGGTACCAGGCCGGGTGGCGCCACCCCGCCAGCGCGGCGACCAGCACCGCCCTGCGCTCCGCGGGCAGCGCCGCCGCGTCCGCGAGCAGCCCGTCCAGACTGCTCCGCAGGTCCGTGACCAGCGCGCCGGCGCCCCGCCCCGCGCCCTCGCGCAACCGTCGGTCCAACTCGGCGGAGTCGGCGCGCGGCCCGGGCGGTGTGCCGGTACGGGCCACGGCGAGCATCCACCGGTACGCGTCGGCGCTGCGGGCGAGGTGGGTGAGGACGTGCCCCCGACTCCAACCGGGCAGCGGCGACGGTTCCCGGACCTCCCGGTCGGTCAGTGTCCCGACACTCGCGCCGAGCCGCTCCGCCGAGGCCCGGACCGCCTCCAGCAGGCCCGCGAACTCCGTCTCCATGTCGACCTAACGCCCCGCCTCGGCCAGCGACTTGACTCCCTCCAGGGTCGCCGTCATCCCGCCGCGCAACTCGTCCAACCGGAAGGCGACGATCTTCTCCTCCAGCTCCGGCCCGGCCTCGATGGCCAGGGTGACGCCACTGCGGCCGGGGCCGATGACCACCGACTGGCGCACCCGGGTGCCACCGTCCTCGGGAGTCAGGTCGAAGCGCCACCGGGCCAGCGCACCGGGCACCTCCGACACCGGGTCGCCGTACCGGCCGTCCACGTCCATGACGGCCCAGGCGAAGGCGCGGCACTCCGTCAGTTCGATCACCTCGGAGACCGTCCGCCAGTCGCGCATGTTCACCCGGCGGTTGTGCCCCTCGAAGCGCGCGCCCACCGCGGGGCCGTCCGCGCCGTCCAGCCAGGCGACCTGCTGGAGCTCCGGGCTGAGCCGGGCGGGCAGGGCGATGTCGGTCACCAACCCCCAGACCCGCTCCACCTCGGCCCGGACGATCACCTCGCACTGCGTGCCCGGACCATCGGCGTACCGCATGCCGCTCCCCCTCCGTACCTGATGTCGCCCCACGTACCTGATGCAGCCGATCCAGCGAACTCCTACGGGTCGACACCCGCCGTACCCCCGCCTCGGCGTCCGGAACACCGCGAAGGCAGCGGGCGGGTTGCCGCCCTTCTCGCGGGCCCTGCGATCGATGATCGATCCTGCCGGACATCCAAGTCAATCCACCGGTTTGCTGGGGCATTTCCAAGCATTACCTTGGATCCCCGTGACCCTTGACGACCTCCGTGTCTTCGCCGCCGTCTGCCGGGCCGGCTCGCTCAGCGCCGTGGCCCGCGACCTGGCGTGCAGCCAGTCCGCCGTCAGCCAGCACGTGAAGCGGCTGGAGCGCGAGCTCGGCCTCACCCTGATCGAGCGCCACCCGCGCGGCGTCGTCCCCACCAAGGCCGGACGCCATCTGCAGACGGCCGTGGCCACCGGCCTGGGCGGGATCGACCACGCGCTGCGCACCATCGCCGAACTCGCGCGCGGGGAAGGCGGATCGGTACGGATCACCACCGGCGCCACCAGTATCCGGCACTTCATGTCCGCGGCCGTGGTGGACTTCCGACAGCGCTTCCCGCAGGTCAGCCTGGAGTTCCAGACCGGGGTCTCCAGCCGCAACTGCCTGGAGGCGCTCACCGCCGGGCACGTCGACCTGGCCTGGATCACCCTCGGCACCCCCGTCCGCGGCGTCGACCAGCGGCCCGTGGTGGACCTGCCCTGGGTCCTCGCCGTCGCGGCCAACGACCCGCTCGCCGCCCGGGACCGGGTCGAACCCGCCGACCTCCAGGACGCCCGGCTCATCGGGCTGCCGCAGAACTCGGTGTCTCGCTCCCAACTCGACGACTGGCTGGGCAAGTCGGGCATCCGGCCGGTCTTCGACACCAGCGTCACGGACTGGGACACCGCCATCCTGCTGGCCGAACTCGGCCTCGGCCAGGCCGTCGTACCCGCACTCCCCGAGTGGCAGGGCCCCGGCCACCCGGGCCTGCGGCTGCTGCCGCTGCCCGACCTGCCCGGCCTCACCGTCGGCTGGGCGCTGCGCGACTGGGACACCCTGGGTCCGCTGGCCCGCGCCTTCGCCGACACCGTCGCGGCCCACTGCGGGCGGGGCGCGACACCCGCTAGCCCTCCGGAGTCCGCCACTGCCTGACCGACGGTGCGCCGCCGTCCAGGGCCCGCCGCAGGCCCTCCTCCCCCGGGACGGCGCCCGGCAGCTCGGCGAAGTCCTCCGGCAGGACGTCCAGCAGGCTCCGCAGGTACTCCCCGGTGCGCACGGCCAGCAGTACCGCGCAGCGCAACTGGCCCGGCAGCTCCGGGCGGTGGGAGAGGGCATGCCACAGGGCCGGGCGCAGGTAGTGCCGTCCGCCGGGTGCCGCGTGGGCGCGCACCCACGCCGGGTCCAGCCGCTGACTGAGGCCGAGGTCGAGCGCCCGCTCCTCCAGCCGGAGCAGCGCGGGCGTGTCGAGGGCCTTCACCGCACGGGGAAGTCCACGTTCCGTGGTCACGTCTCCGCCCTGACCGGCCGGGGCCGGCCGCCGGCCACCGCCCCTTCCACCGCTCAGCGCGAGTGGAAGGAGTGGATGCGGCCGATCTCGGTGAAGCCCCGCCGTCCGTACCACTGCCGCGGCCAGTCGGCGGCGTCCGCGGCGAGGAAGAGCCGGGGGATGCCGGCGGCGGCCGCCAGCGCCAGACCGGTGGCGAGCAGGGTGTCGCCGTGGCCCGCGCCGCGATGCCGGGTATCGGTCACCAGGTCCTCCAACTGGGCCAGCCCGGCGGCCCGGTCGAGGTAGAGGTCGCTCCAGCCCGCGATCCGCCCGTCCGGCGTCCGGGCGGCCAGGAAGTGCACCTGCTCGGCGCCGCGCAGCCGGGCGGCCCGGCGGTCGGTGAGCTGACGGGCGAGTTCCTCGTCCCCGTACCACTCCGACTGCTGGCGCAGGACCGGCGCCCGCAGCTCGGCCAACTCGGCCGGGAGCGCGGCCGGTTCGGGCAGTTCACAGCCCTCCGTCTCGCGGGTCAGGAGCACGATGGCGCCCGACTCGTACCCGGCCTCGGCCAGCGCCGGAGCGGCCCGCTCGCCCAACTCGTCGTCCAGCACGGTGATCGCGTACTGGTCACGCCGCCCGAGCCACCGCGCCGCCAGCTCGGGCAGCATCGCCGGGTCGGTGCCCGGCCCCGTGACGACCAGGTGGTTGTGCTCGTGGGAGCGGACGAACTCCTCGTCCCGGACCGCGAACACCCCCGGGAACTCGGGGGCTTCGACGATCTCGGCCGCCTGGCGGCGGGCGAAGGCGACATGGAAGGCGGTCACACGCTCAAGCAGATCGGACATCCCGCCATGATCGCCCCGCCGCGGCTCCGGGCCAAGCGAAATTTCAGCGGACCTGCGAGCGGTCGAGGAACCGCCGCAGCCCGTCCCGGACGCCGTCCGTCGGCACGGTGGCGGCGAAGGCCGCCGCCTCGACCGCGAGGCCCTCGTCGATCGGCAGGTTGATCCCCCGGGTGACGGCCCGCAGGCAGGCCGCCACGGCGGTCGGCGCGTACCGGATGATGCGGTCCGCCAAGTCCCTGGCCGAGTCGAGGAGTTCGTCCGCCGGAACGACCGAGTTGACCAGGCCGATCTCGGCGGCCCGGGCCGCCGGGATCGGGTCGCCGGTGAGGATCATCTCCAGCCCGCGCTTGCGGCCGACGTGGCGCGGCAGCCGCTGTGACCCGCCGAAGGGCGGCGGGAAGCCGAGCGAGATCTCCGGCTTGGCGAAGGTCGCGTGCTCGGCCGCGACCGCCAGTGGCGCGGCCTCGGTGACCTCGCAACCACCGCCGTACGCGAGCCCGTTGACGGCGACGATGACCGGCTTCGGGAACTCCTCGATCCGCCGGGTCAGCGTGTGGCCGCGCCGGACGAACTCGCGCAGCGCCCGCTCGGGCCCGCCCGCGATGCTGGCGGCCAGGGACGGGATGTCCGCGCCCGCGCTGAACGCGCGCTGCCCGGCACCGGTGAGGATGACGGCGCGGACGGTGTCGTCGGCGTCGATCCGGTCGAGTTCGGCGAGCAGCGCGTCGATCGTCGGATAGTCGAGGGCGTTGAGCTTCTTCTCCCGGTCGATGGTGAGGGTGACGACGTGCTGGTCCCGCTCGCTGCGGACGGTCATGGCCGGATGCTCCCTTTCGCCTTGGTCCTGCTCGTCGCAGGCTAGGAACACCGGCCCAGGACAATCCAGTTATTGTCCTGGATACACTCCTGACGCGCTCCGCCCCACCCCCCGCCCAGCCTGGACCACGGAACGGCAGGCCACCCATGCGACCGCCCTCCTACAAGACCATCGTCGACGAGTACGCGGCCGCGATCCGCTCCGGCGCCCTCCCGGCCGGCACCCGGCTGCCGACCCACCGCGCGCTCGCCCGGGAACGCCGGATCGCCCTCGCCACGGCCACCCGGGTGTACGCCGAACTGGGCGCCGCCGGGCTGGTGGTCGGCGAACAGGGCCGGGGCACCTTCGTCCGGGTCCGCTCCGGCTACGACGGCATCGAGCCCTCGCGCGCGCTCCCGGTGCCCCGGACGGCCGACCTGTCCTTCAACCAGCCGCTCGCCCCCGGCCAGGGCGACCTGCTGCGCCAGGCCCTGCGCGCGCTCGCCACCTCCGGCGACGCCGAGGCCCTGCTGCGCCAGCACCCGCCGGGCGGCCACCGGCACGACCGGGCCGTCGTGGCCACCTACCTGCTGGACCGCGGGGTCGACACGGCGCCGGAGAACGTCCTGCTCACCAGCGGGGCGCAGCAGGCCCTGGACTGCGTCCTGCGCACGCTCACCCGCCCCGGGGACGTACTCGCCGTCGACGCGCTCAGCTACCCGGGCATCAAGCTGCTCGCCGCCGCCCACGGCCTCGACCCGGCCCCGGTCCCGGTCACCCCGGCCGGCCCGGACCTCGACGCGCTCGACCGCCTCTGCCGCGCCCGGCCGGTCCGCGCGGTGTACACCATCCCGACGGTCCACAACCCGCTCGGCTGGGTGCTGGACCGCACCCAGCGCGAGCACCTCGCCGCGATCGCCGCCGAACACGACTGCACGCTGATCGAGGACGGCACCTACGCCTTCCTGGAGGCCGCACCGCCCCCGCCGCTGCACGCCCTCGCCCCCGACCGCACCTGCTACGTCGCCGGCCTGTCCAAGAACGTCGCCCCGGGCCTGCGGTTCGGCTTCGCCGTCCTGCCCGACCGCCACCTGCGCGCCGCCGCCACCCAGCTACGCGCGGCCGCCTGGGGTGCGCCCGGCCTGACGACGGCCCTCGCCACCGGCTGGCTCGCGGACGGCACGGTCGCCCGCCTCGAACACCAACGCCGCACCGACGCCGCCGCCCGCCAGACCCTCGCCCGAGCCGCCCTGGCCGGCCTCGACGTCACGGCCCACGCCACCTCCTACATCCAGTGGCTCACCCTGGAACCCCACCAACGCCCCGACCACGTCGCCGCCCTCCTCGCCGCCGAGGGCATCCTCATCTCCACCGCCGACGCCTTCGCCACCACCCCCCACCACCCCAACGCCATCCGCCTCGCCCTCGCCACACCCCCACTCGACCGACTCCCCGAGGCCCTCCACCGCCTACGCGCCACCATCGAGTCCATCGCCCCGTGAGCCCCCGCCGCAGGAGAAGTCGACCGGGCCGACTTCCCGTGCACATCCGAACTCCCCGGTCCGCGAGGGCCTGAACCGATCAGCCCAATCCCCCCACCACCGGGCCGCACGAGAAGTCGACCGGGCCGACTTCCTACTCCGTCCCCGCTCCCGCCGCTCGCCCGAAACGGGCCGCCCACTCGCCGAGCAGCTCCCGCAGTTCGGGCGGACGCACGACCTGGAACTCGGCGCCGAGTGAGCCCAGGGCCATCGCGGGCCAGTCCAGCGAGTCCGCCGTCATCACGAGCCGGCAGCGCTCGGCCCCGGCCTCCTCGACCTCGCCCCAGCGCCCCACGTGCGCGCGCACGCGCTCGGCGGGAGCCTCCACCAGGGCCTCCACCCGGTGCGGCCGGGGCATGCCGCTGCGGCCGGCACGGACGAACTCGGCGGCGTCGGCTGCGGGGAGGGGCCGCTGGGCGAAGCGGGCACCGCTGCCCTGCGGGGTGGTGAGGCGGTCCAGGCGGAAGCTCCGCCAGTCGGCGCGGTCGAGGTCGTAGGCGACCAGGTACCAGCGCCGGTCCAGGCTGACCAGCCGGTGCGGTTCCACGTGGCGTTCGGTGCGGGGCGCGGAGGCGGCGGTGTAGGAGAAACGGAGCCGTTCGCCGTCGCGGCAGGCCAGGGCGACCACCGTGAGGACGTCCGGGTCGACGCCGGAGCCCGTGGAGGTGCCCCAGTCGACCGGAACGGTCATCGCGCGCAGCGCCTCGACCTGGCGGCGCAACCGGGCCGGCATCACCTGTACGACCTTGGCCAGCACCCGTACGGAGGCTTCGCCGACGCCCTCGACCGGGCTCTCGGCCGTCGCCTGCAGGCCCACCGCGAGTGCGACCGCCTCCTCGTCGTCGATGACCAGCGGTGGCAGCGCCGCGCCCGCCGCCAGTTGGTAGCCGCCGTCGACCCCGCGCTGGGCCTCGACGGGGTAGCCGAGTTCGCGCAGCCGGTCGATGTCGCGGCGCAGGGTGCGGACGGAGACGCCGAGTCGGTCGGCGAGTTCCTCGCCGGGCCAGTACCGGTGGGTCTGGAGCAGGGAGAGCAGTTGCAGCGTCCGGGTGCTGGTGTTCGCCATGCCCTGATTCTCTCCGGGATTCAGGACAGGAAATGACCGCAATGGTCCGTACCGTGGTTCTTGTCCGAGAGAGCAGGAACCGAACGGAAGGCCAGAGCCATGACCAAGACCACCACCTCCGCCGCCGCCAACGCCAACGCCGAGACCACCGTCACCGGCGAGCGCGCCGACCTCTTGGTGGCGCTGGAGAAGCAGCGGCACTTCCTGCGGTTCACCACCCGCGACCTCACCGACGAGCAGGCCGGTATGCGGAGCACCGTGAGCGAGCTGTGCCTGGGCGGGCTGATCAAGCACGTCACCTCGGTCGAGCGCCTCTGGGCGAACTTCATCGTGGAGGGCCCGTCCGCGATGCCCGACTTCACCGCCTTCACCGAGGCCGACTTCGCCCGCCGCGCCGACGAGTTCCGCATGCTGCCCGGTGAGACGCTGGCCGGCGTGCTCGCCGAGTACACCGAAGTCGCCCGCCGCACCGACGAGTTGGTGGCCACTCTGGCCGACCTGAGCACCACTCGGCCGCTGCCGAAGGCCCCGTGGTTCGAGGCCGACGCCGAGTGGTCGGCCCGCCGGGTGCTGATGCACATCGTCGCCGAGACCGCCCAGCACGCGGGCCACGCCGACATCATCCGCGAGGCCCTGGACGGCGCGAAGAGCATGGGCTGAGGCGGACGGGGTCTGCCGCCGGGGCTCGGGCGGCAGACCCCACCGCACTGGAGTCAGACCTGGCCGACGAAGGTGAACCCGGCCCCGTCCACCGCGCTGCGGAGCGCCGTCTCCTCCAGCGGCTGGGCCGAGGCCACGGTGACCCGGCCGCTCGGCGCGTCCGCCACGACGCCGGTGACGCCGGGGATGGCGGCCAGCCCGGCGCTCACGGACTTCTCGCAGTGGCCGCAGCTCATGCCGTCGACGGTGAGGACGGTGGTGATGGACATGACGGTGCCTCCGATGGGGCAGCTGGTGGGTTTGGAGCGGTCGAACCGGTCGACCCGCACCACAACACCCCAATCCGACGCCGTTCCCCAGGAACACGCCACACGGGTGGCACCTTCGAGTGGTTCCGGGAACCGACCGGACCCCGCGTCCGACAGGAGCCGCCGGCACCGCCGCTGAACCGCCACCGCCCGCCTGCCCGTCCCTCCTGATGCACCCCTTGTTGACCCAGCTCAGGAGTTGCTCCGCATGGCCGAGACCTCGCTGAACCACTGGAAGCACTGGAAGCCCTGGCACGGCGCGCTCGCCCTGGCGCTGGTCTCGGCGGTGACGGCCGGCCTGCTGTGGTGGCAGCCCTGGCACACCGGACCGGCGTCGCTGGCCTTCACCACCGCGCCCGGCGGCTCCGCCCGCTTCGGCACCGGGGAGCACCTCTACCGCTACAAGGTGCGGGTGGAGAAGGGGATAGCCGAGCGACCCGAGCAGTTCGCCGACGAGGTGGACGCCGTCCTCGGCGACACCCGTCGCGGCTGGGCCGCCGGGAACACGGCTTCCTTCCAGCGGATGCCCGCCGACCCGGTGGACTTCACGGTCTACCTGGCCACCCCGCAGTCCACCGACCGGATCTGCGGCCAGTACGGCCTGGACACCGGCGGCTCGGTGAACTGCGGGGTCGGGCACCAGGTCGTGATCAACCTCGAACGCTGGACCGAGCTGTCCGAGTTCTACCGGGGCCAGCCCGAGCTGTACCACGCGCTCGCCGTCAACCACGAGGTCGGCCACATCCTGGGGAACGGCCACGTCGACTGCCCGGGCCCGGGTGCCCCCGCACCGGTGATGATGCAGCAGATCAAGGGCCTGCACGGCTGCGTACCCAACGGCTGGCCCTACTCGGACGCCGGCACACTGCTCACCGGCCCGCCCGATACTCGCCCGCTCGCCTCCGGGGCGCTCTGACCCGGTGATGGCCTTCGGCTCCACCCACCCTGCACGACCCACCGCACGACCCACCGCGCGGACCACGCCGCAGCACCGACGCAGCACGGACGGACCACTGCGCGGACCACGGACGCGGCAAGCCCCCGGACCACGGATAATCACTGGTCGGAGCGGGTGTCACCGAAAGGTCGACACCCGGTCCGAACCATGATCGTCAAGCGTGTGCACGTGGAGGAACAGCCGTGAACGACGGGGAGAGCCTGGACTGGCCGGTGCTGCTGGAGGCCGCCGAGGCGGCCGCTCGGGCGACCACCGGCCGCGGCCGGGTCGCCGACTACATCCCGGCCCTCGCTTCGGCGGACCCGGAGGCCTTCGGCATGGCCGTGGCCACCGTGGACGGCGAGCTGTACGGCGTCGGCGACTGGGAGCAGCCGTTCTCCATCCAGAGCGTCTCCAAACTGTTCTCCCTGGCGCTCGCCCTGGCCCACAGCGGCGACGGCGGTGACGCCCTCTGGCGGGGCGTCGGCCGTGAGCCCTCCGGCAACCCCTTCAACTCCCTGGTGCAGCTGGAGACCGAGCACGGCATCCCGCGCAACCCCTTCATCAACGCCGGCGCCCTGGTGGTCACCGACCGCCTGCAGTCGCTGACCGGCGACGCCTCCGGCGCCGTACGGGAGTTCCTGCGCCACGAGTCCGGCAACCCGCTGCTGGACACCGACCCGGTGATCGCCGCCTCCGAGGCCGAGCACGGCCACCGCAACGCCGCGCTCGCCCATTTCATCGCCAGCCACGGCAACCTGGAGAACCCGGTCGAGACCGTCCTCGACCACTACTACGCCCACTGCGCCGTCGCCGCGAGCTGCCGCGACCTCGTGCTGGCCGGCTCCTTCCTCGCCCGCTACGGCGTGCGCACCGACGGCACCCGGCTGATGTCCCGCAGCGAGACCAAGCGCGTCAACGCCGTTCTCCTCACCTGCGGCACCTACGACGCCGCCGGCGAGTTCGCCTTCCGCGTCGGCCTGCCCGGCAAGAGCGGCGTCGGGGGCGGCATCCTCGCCATACTCCCCGGCCGCGCCGCCGTCTGCGCCTGGGGCCCCCGGCTCGACCAGGCCGGCAACTCCGTCGCCGCCGTCACCGCCCTCGACACCCTCACCACCCTCTCCGGCTGCTCGGTGTTCTAACCGGACGCCGTTCGCGCCCGCTCGACCGAGCGCGGCGCCACCGTCGTCACCCCCTCCAGCCGCAGCATCGGTGACCTGACTCAGGCTCACGCCCGCTCAGCCGGGCACGTGGGTGGGGACTCGGGGAACGGCCGGTGGAGCACGGTGCACTCGTGGTGGGGGTCGAGGGCGAGGCGGGCGATCCGGCCGACGAGGGGCCTCGCGACAGGACGGCCCGACCGTCCTTCTCCTGCTGTCCCGCAGCGAGGCCGAGCGCATCACCGCCGTCCTCCTCACTCGCGCCACCGACGCCGACAGAACAGGCCGCTCAAAGTGTTATCGCCGCCGCCGCGAACGGTCTCCTCTGGTGTCGGCGCAAGAGGCGTCGACCGGCAGGGCAACGGATGCGGCGGGAACGACCGCGGCGCTGCTCCGAGCCGCCGGGCGAGACCAGGAAAGTCCATCTCCTCTCATGCAATCCATACGTCGCAAGCACGGGCTGGCATCTGCCGTGGCCATCGGGGTGATCGCGGCCGCGCTGAGCGCGTGCGGTCCGGAGAACAGCGGGACGGCCGCAGGCACGGCCGGTGCCATGACGGCGACGGCGACGGCGACGGGAGCCGGCAACTCGCCGTCCGTGTCCGTGTCCTCGCCGGCCGCGTCGCCTTCGGCATCCGCGGGGAACGGCGCCGCGGCCTCGACCACCACGCCACCGGCCACGAGCACGCCGACGGTGAGCACGCCGACCGCGTCGGCGCCCAAGGCCCCTTCGACTCCTACCGCGACGACGGCGCCGGGCAAGGCGCCGACCGGCACCGCACCGAGCTCCGCCTCCAGGCCACCGAGCAACACTGCGGCGCGGCCTGCCCCCGCCACGTCGGTCGCCGCCCCACCGAGCCCCGACACCACGGCTCGGGACTATCCGGTCGGCAGCGCCGAGGCGCTGTCGCTGCGGCTGATCAACGAGGAGCGGGCCCGCAACGGTGTCCCGGCCCTGGTCGTCAAGGCCGACCTGACGGACTTCGCCCAGAAATGGGCCCAGCACATGCGCGATACCGGCTTCGCCCACTCGGAGAACGCCTCCGGTGCCGGTCCCAGCCTCACCGGAAGCCGGGTGCTGACCGGCGAGTGCATCGTGATGTGGAGCGATGCGTCCCTGACCGGGGAACAGGCCGCCGAGCAGTTCCAGAAGATGTGGACCGAGTCCCCCGGGCACCACGCCGCGCAGATCAACCCCCGTTACCAGGAGATCGGCGTCGCCCTCTACCACGACTCCACCGGCTGGTGGGGCGTGCACGAGTTCGCCGGCTGACGCCATGACCTCCAGGGGCCGAAGCCGATGGCGCGGCTCCTGGTGGTCATGGTCCGGGGGTGTGCGCGCCGCCCCTTTCCCGGGGCTTTCCGTTATCGCGCTCCTCTCCACCGGTCTCCTCTGTGTGGAGCCGAACCCCTCGGCCCAGGACGGCCCCCTTCCGGCGCGGCCGCTACGGGAAGGACCGCCTATGACCGCCTCTCCTCGTTCGTTCTCCCGAGGCTGGCTGTTCGCGGCCTGCGTGCCGGTGCTGCTCGTCCTGGGGATGGCGGCTTCCGTACCGCCTGCACCGCCCGGCTCCCCGCACGCCGGGATGCCGGGCATGGCGGGGATGGCCGACCCGGCGAGCACCTCCCAGGGCCCCGCCCGCGGCCTCGCGGCCGAACAGGACGGCTACCGCCTGGACACCGCGACCGCCGAGCTGCCCGCCGGGCGGCCGACGGCCTTCCGGTTCACCGTCACCGGCCCGGGCGGCGCGCCGGTCACCGACTTCGCCGTCCACCAGACCAAGAAGCTGCACTTCTACGCGATCCGCACCGATCTCACCGGCTTCCAGCACCTGCACCCGGACCTCGCCTCCGACGGCACCTGGACCGCCGACCTCGCCGCCCTGACCCCCGGCACCTGGCGGCTGTACGCCGACTTCGTCCCGAACACCGGCCCGCACGCCGCCGAGCTCGTCCTCAGCCGCACCGTCACCGTGCCCGGCGAGGCCACCCCGGTGCCCCTGCCCGCCCCGGCCGACACCACCACCGTCGACGGCTACACCGTCACCCTGCGCTCCCAACCGATGGCCGGTGCACACCAGTTGACCGCGGGCATCAGCAAGGACGGCCGGCCGGTCACCGACCTCCAGCCCTACCTGGACGCCTACGCCCACCTCAGTGCCTTCCACGCGGGAGACCAGGCGCTGGCCCACCTCCACCCGGCGGACACCGTCCACGGCGACCACGGCGGGCCCACCCTGACCTTCCAGGCCCTGCTCCCCGAACCGGGCGACTGGCGGGTCTTCCTGCAGTTCCAGACCGCCGGGCAGCTGCACACCGCCGAGCTCACCTTGCCTGTCGGCTGAGGGAATCCGCCGCGATGCTGGACCCCGGGCTGCCGGCCCCCGAAGCCGCCCCGGCCCCGGCCGACGAGGACCGCGCGGTCAGCGGCGGCTTCCGCCGTGGTGGGAAACCGGACAGGAGCGTCGCGGTCCGCGGCGGCCCGGGTGCCCAAGAGCGATCGCACCGACGGTCGCCAAGGCGTGGCGCTCGCGGGTGGTGAGCCCGTCGTCGAGCGGGGGCGGCCCGGCTCCGGCGGCAGCTGCTCCCGCATGCGGTCCCGGAGCCGGCGCGCGGGCCCACCGTCAACCGGCGACGGAGCGGGCCCCGTCCATGAGAGTCGTGCGGGCCTCGTTCAGGGCCTCGGTCTGCTTGATGAGCGCGTCGACGGCGCCGGTCACCAGGGCCGCCTCGGCCGGCGTCGTCCAGCCCGGCCGGTGGATGATCTTGAGCAGCTCCTCGTGGGGGTCGTTGCTCACGGCTTTGGTCACCGTGATCAGGTGGTGAATCCGCTGTTCCAGGTGAGCCAGCTGGTTCTGTTCCATCGCACGCCCAACTCCTTCGGTCGTCGTGGTGTGGGAGTTGGTCATGCGTACCCACCCCGGCACGCATCACAACGGCGCCGAACGGGTTCACGGCGGCCCCGACCCGGCCCCCTGAGACGGATGAGCGGCCACGGGATTCCCGCGGCCGCCCTCCGGTCGGGATCCGTCAGTGCGAGTACACCGGCGTGATGATCGCGCGGGCGAGCGTGTGGAAGGCGAGGTTGAAACTGACGACGGCGGGCGAGGAGTCCGGCGTGACGTCCAGCTTCTCGACGTCCACCGCGTGCACCACGAAGTAGTAGCGGTGCACCTGGTCACCCTGCGGCGGGGCCGCGCCGCCGTAGCCGGCGGTGCCGAAATCGGTACGGGTGTGGAAGGCCCCGGCCGGCAGCGAGTCGTCGCCGGCGCCCGCACCGGCGGGAAGCTCGGTGGTCGTGACCGGGATGTTGACGGCCAGCCAGTGCCAGAACCCGGAGGGCGTGGGGGCGTCGGGGTCGAAACAGGTGACCACGAAGCTCTTCGTCTCTTCGGGGAACCCCGTCCAGCTCAGCTGCGGCGAGATGTTGTCGCCGTGGACGCCCATGGCGTTGAACACCTGGGCGTTGGGCATCTGCACGCCGTCCACGACGTCCGTGGACGTCACATCGAACGATCCGACCGCCGGCAGCAGCTCATAGGGGTCGGGGGCGACGGGACGATCGAGGCTCATCTTGTTCCTCCCAGTTGGTACGGCGCCGTTCATGCTTCAGCCAACCGACGCTCGACTCACATCGTAATCCATGACCTCATCATGTGAGTTGATATAGTTGCCGTCAGACGGCCCGACTAGCGAAGCCGGAAGCTTTCGGAAGGCGCAGGGAGGCTCCAAGTGGCGACTGACCGCGGCACGGGCACTCCCCCTCTGCTGGTACTCGGGAAGATCACGAAGATCCTGGACTGCTTCTCGGTCACGGAGCCCGAGCCCACGCTGCGGGAGATCACCCAGCGCAGCGGACTGCACCCGAGCACCTGCCAGCGGCTGGTGCACAACCTCGTGCGCGAGGGCTTCCTCGACCGCAGCGGCGACCGCTACCGCATCGGGCTCGCCCTCGTGCAGTGGGCCGCGCCGGGCACCTTCGGCCTCGACATCGTCCAGCGGACCAAGCCGGTCCTGCAGAAGCTGTGCGACGAGACCGGCGAGACGGCGTGCCTGTACGTCCGGGACGGCGCGTCCCGCACCGTCATCGCCGTCGCCGAAACGCGTCACGTCGTGATGCGGCTGTTCAAAGTCGGCATGGTGATGCCCCTGCACGCGGGGGCACCGGGGAAGGTCTTCCTGGCCTACGACCCCGCGGCCCGCGCCGACCTCATCAGGGACGGCCTGCCGAGGTTCACCGAGCACACCCCGGTCGACATCGACGCCCTGGACGAGCAGGCCGAGCAGGCCCGGTCCCAGGGGTACGCCGCGGCCTTCGACGAGCGGCACGAAGGCGTCGGCTCGATCAGCGCGCCGGTCTTCGACCACGCCGGCGACCTCGCGGCCGTACTCGGCATCGGCGCGCCGACCCAGCGCCTGACCGTGGACGACGTCGGCCGGCTCGCCCCCCTCGTGGTGGCGGCCGCGAAGGAGGCCAGCTCCGCACTCGGGTACCGCCCCAGCAAGGTGCTCGGCCCTCGCCTGGACGCTCCCGACCCGGCCTGACACCCGCGGTCCTCGTGGAGGCCGGTCCTCGTGGAGAGTGCGGTCCCGTCCGGCCACCGGGCGGACGGCTCGTGACGACAGCGACCGCCGAACGCTCCTCGGCCCTGGGTTCCAGGTGGGCGACGGTCGGTCAGGGACAGTCGCCCCGACCTCCCGTCACCGTGCTTTCACTGAGCGCCTCTTCGGTCAGCGAGTGAAGACCTGGGTCCAGTAGTTCCCGGGCTGGGCACCGGCGATGCCGGTCTTGGTCCAGCTGCAGTTCAGGATGGCGGCCTTGTGGGGCGCACTGTTCCACCAGCCGTCGAAGACACCCTGCGAACTCGTCGCACCCTGGGAGATGTTCTCCTCACCCCCGTCGGTCAGGGGGAAGCCCGAGGCCGTGATCCGGCTCTGGGTGGTGGACCCGTCGGAGCCCGTGTGCGAGAAGAAGTTGCTCTTGGCCATGTCGTTGCTGTGCGTCTGAGCGGCCTGGGTGAGTTGGGCGTTCTCAGTGAGCGCCGGACAGCCGGCCTGGGCTCTGGCGGTGTTCTCCAGGGCCAGGATCCCACCGGCTGAGGCCTGTTGCACGAAGCCGGGCGCGGCGGGGGCGGCATTCGCACCGGCGAGCACGAGCAGTGGAGCGGCGCACGCGGCGGCGCACACGCGGCGTATTCGGGGAGTTATGGCGCGCATGACAGTTCCATCGCTCGTCCAGCGTGGCCGGGACCCGGAGGCGCGGTCAGTCAGCACCCATGACATGTCCGAGGCGACGTGTATGACGGCGACATGTATGACACGGGCACCGGCCCCGGACGGAATTCCTCACCGTGCCCTGCGCTTCCGCACTGTGTCGAAAAGGCCGGGGACGGGCGGCGGCCCACTGCGGAACTCTCCGGCGCGAGGCCCTCGACCACGTCCTCGTCGTGAACGAGACCCACGCCCGGCACGCCCTGGCCGCCTACCGGCAGCACCAGGGTCACGGGCCACCCCCGCGCGCGAACCTGGCCCCGGTCGTCCGCACGGCGACCGGGGCCCAGGGCCTGGCGGGCGGCGGACTACTCCACCGTCACGCTCTTCGCCAGGTTGCGCGGCTTGTCCACGTCCCGCTCAAGGGCGACGGCGGCGTGGTAGGCCAGCAGCTGCAGCGGGATGTTGAGGAGCAGCGGGTCCAACTCCGGCTCGCTCTTGGGGACCAGGATGCAGTGGTCGGCGAGCTTCTCCTCGGGGCGGCGGTGGGCGACGGCGATGACCCGGCCGTGGCGGGCCTTGATCTCGCCGAGGGTGGTGAGGTTCTTGTCGAGCAGCTCGTCGTCCGGGACGAGGGCCACGGTGGGCAGTTCGGGGCTGATCAGGGCCAGCGGGCCGTGCTTGAGCTCGCTCGCCGGGTAGGCCTCGGCGTGGACGTAGGAGATCTCCTTGAGCTTCTGCGCGCCCTCGCGGGCGACCGGGTAGCCGCGGACCCGGCCGATGAACATCATGCCGGTGGAGTCGGCGTACTCGGCGGCGAGCCGGGCGATCGCGTCGCTCTGGTCGAGGACCTCGCGGATCTGGTCCGGCAGGGCCTGCAGGGCCGAGACGATCCGGCGGCCGTCGGCGGGCGAGAGGTCGTGGATGCGGCCGAAGTGCAGGGCGAGCAGGGCGAAGGCGACCACGGTGGAGGTGAACGCCTTGGTGGAGGCGACCGAGACCTCGGGGCCGGCGTGCAGGTAGATGCCGCCGTCGCACTCGCGGGCGATCGCGCTGCCCACGGTGTTGACGACGCCGAGCACCCGGCCGCCCTTGCGCTTGATCTCCTGGACGGCGGCCAGCGTGTCGTAGGTCTCGCCGGACTGGCTGACCGCGACGTACAGGGTGTCCGCCTCGATCACCGGGTTGCGGTAGCGGAACTCGGAGGCCGGCTCGCTGTGGGCGGGGATCCGGGCCAGCTCCTCGATCAGCTGCGCGCCCATCTCGCCCGCGTAGTAGGCGGATCCGCAGCCGAGGATCTTCACCCGGCGGATCTCGCGCAGCTCCCGGGCGTCCAGGTTGAGGCCGCCGAGGTGGGCGGTGCTGAAGCGCTCGTCCAGCCGGCCGCTGAGGGTGCGCTCGACCGAGGTGGGCTGCTCGTGGATCTCCTTGAGCAGGAAGTGCTCGTAGCCGGCGGTGTCGTAGGAGTCGATCTCCCAGTCCACGGTGGACGGCTGGCGGTGGGTGGTGCGGGCGTCCGCGGTGAAGGTGCGGAAGCCGTCGGCGCGGACGGTGGCCAGCTCGCCGTCCTCCAGGTGCACGACCTGGCGGGTGTAGCGGACCAGGGCGGAGACGTCGGAGGCGACGAACATCTCCTTCTCGCCGAGGCCGAGCACGATCGGGCTGCCGTTGCGGGCGACCACGATGCGGTCCGGCTGCTCGGCATCCAGCACCGCGATGCCGTAGGTGCCGACGACGCGGCCGAGCGCGGCGCGGACGGCGTCCTCCAGCTCGACGCCCTCGGTGGCGTGCGCGGCGATCAGGTGGGAGAGCACCTCGGTGTCGGTCTCGGAGCGGAACACGGCGCCGTCGGCGGTCAGCTTGGCGCGCAGCTCGTCGGCGTTCTCGATGATGCCGTTGTGGACGACGGCGATCCGCTCGGCGGTGTCCAGGTGCGGGTGGGCGTTGGCGTCGCTGGGGACGCCGTGGGTGGCCCAGCGGGTGTGGCCGATGCCGGTGGTGCCCTTGAACCGGGCCGGCACGGCCGCCGCGAGGTCGGCGACCCGGCCCTTGACCTTGCGGAGCTTGATCCCGCCGGTGCGCCCGGCGACGGCGACGCCGGCCGAGTCGTAGCCGCGGTACTCCAGCCGGGCCAGCCCCTCCAGCAGGAAAGGGGTCGCGTCCTTGGGGCCGATGTAGGCCACGATTCCGCACATGCGTGGACTCCTTCAGAGAAGTTGGAGGGACGAAGCTCAGCCGTAGACGATCCGGCGCAACTGGCGGGCCGAGAGCTCCGGCGCCGCGACGCGGCGGGCGGAGAGCTCCTCGGCGAGCCGGGCGAAGATCCGCTCGTTGGTCAGGCCGCGCGCCTGGAGCTCGCCGTGGCGGCGACGCACGTACTCCTCGGTGCTCTCGGAGAAGTACGCCAGCACCTCCGCCACGACCCGCGCCGCCTCCCGGGGCCCGAGCGAGCTGGTCCGGGTGAGGTGGGCGAGGAGGTCTTCGTGAGGGTGGGGTGAGCTCGGCACGAGTGAGGACTCTAGGTCTCGCCGCCCGCCCAAGCCAAAGATCTTGCCCGAATTCGGGCAGACTTTACGACTTTCGGCTCAGGCAACCAACCGGACCCCCGCCCGTCACCTTCCCGACGGGCCCTTGAAGTGGCGCCGATTCCACACGTAGCGTGATCCAGGGAACACGCAGCGGAAGACCGGAGGCTTGCTGATGTGCGGGATCACCGGATGGGTCGCCTTCGAACACGACCTCACCGCCGAACGGGACGTCCTCGACGCGATGACGGCCACCCAGCTCTGCCGCGGCCCGGACGCCGGGGGCGTCCACCTGCAGCCGCACGCCGCACTCGGCCACCGCCGACTCGCGGTGATCGACGTCGAGGGCGGTGTCCAGCCGATGACGGTCGAGCACGACGGCCGAGTGCTGGCCGCGCTCACCTACAGCGGCGAGGTCTACAACCACCGGGAGCTGCGCGCGGAACTGGAGGCGGCCGGGCACCGCTTCCGCACCCGCAGCGACACCGAGGTCGTGCTGCACGCCTACCTGGAGTGGGGCGAGCGCCTGGCCGAGCGGCTCAACGGCATGTTCGCCTTCGCGATCTGGGACGCCCGGCGCGAGGAGCTGCTGCTGGTCCGCGACCGGATGGGCGTCAAGCCGCTGCACTACCGCCCCACCCCGGACGGCGTGCTCTTCGGCTCCGAGGTCAAGGCGATCCTGGCCCACCCCTCGGTACGCCCGGTGGTCGACCTGGACGGGCTGCGCGAACTGCTCGCCCACACCCGCACCCCCGGCCTCACCCCGTACCAGGGCATCCACGAGGTCCGGCCGGGACACGTGGTGCGGGTGCGCCGCGAGGGCATCTCGGTGCGCCGGTACTGGGCGCTGGAGGCGCGCGAGCACACCGACTCGCTGGAGGCCACCGTCGCCACCGTCCGGGCCCTGCTGGACGACATCGTCCACCGCCAGCTGGACTCGGACGTGCCGCTGTGCTCGCTGCTCTCCGGCGGCCTGGACTCCAGCGCCGTCACCGCCCTCGCCGCGATGACGCTGCGCCGGGCCGGGGCCGGCCCGGTGCGCTCCTTCTCCGTCGACTTCACCGGTCAGAACCGGAACTTCCACACCGACGAGGTGCGGCAGACCCAGGACAGCCCGTACGCCGAGCTGCTCGCCGAGCACGTCGGCGCCCACCACACGGTGATCGAGCTGGACGCCGCCGAGCTCACCGACCTGTCCCGGCGCGCCACCGTGCTGCGCGCCCGCGACCTGCCGAACGGCGTCGGCGACATGGACATCTCGCTGCTGCTGCTCTTCCGGGGCGTGCGCCGGGAGTCCACCGTGGCGCTGTCCGGCGAGTCCGCCGACGAGCTGTTCGGCGGCTACCGCTGGTTCCACGACCCGACGACCGTCGCCACCCAGGACTTCCCCTGGCTCGCCGGCATGGCCACCATCGCCGGCCCCGGCTCCGTCCCGCGCGAACACCTGCTGGACGCCGGCCTGCTCACCAAGCTCGACCTGGACGGCTACCGCGGGGCCCGCTACCGCGAGGCGATCGCCGAGGTCCCGCACCTGGACCACGCCGACCCGCTGGAGCGGCGGATGCGCGAGATCTCCTACCTCAACCTGACCCGCTTCGTCTGCATCCTGCTCGACCGCAAGGACCGGATGAGCATGGCCAACGGGCTGGAGGTGCGGGTGCCGTTCTGCGACCACCGGCTGGTCCAGTACGTCTTCAACACCCCGTGGGCGATGAAGAGCTTCGACGGACGGGAGAAGAGCCTGCTGCGCGCCGCCGTCCGGGACGTGCTGCCGGCCGCGATCGCCGACCGGGTGAAGAGTCCGTACCCGGTCACCGCCGACCCGCACTACCCGACGCTGCTGCGCGCCGAACTCGCCCAGCTCGCCGCCGGGCACGAGTCCCCCGCCCTCGGCCTGCTCGACCGGGGCCGGCTCGCCGCCGCACTCGCCCCGGACACCGACCCGCGGTCGGTCCTGCTCGGCGTCGACTTCGCGCTGGACCTGGACGCCTGGCTGACGGAGTACCAGGTGACGCTCGAGCTCTGACCCTTGTGACCGGACGGTGCGGCGGCCCGCGCCCGGACCGCCGCACCCGTCCGGGTGATCATCGGGAACCGGCCCGCCCCGCCCGGTCGTCGCACGATGCGGTAGCGTCGCCGACACCTCCCGAATGGCGGGCGAAAACGCGGCTTCCCGCCCCCACGCCGTCAGGATGGGAGCGAACCGTTCACCTCGATCCGCCGGGGGATCCCGTCATGCAGCCGCGAGTGTTCGCGATTCTCACCGCCGTGCTCCTGGGCGTCCTGGGCCTCGGCTCGGTGGCCGTCACCGACTGGTCGCCCGCGGCGGCCGGCGAGACCCCGGCCGTCGCCGGCACCGCCCCCGGCGCCCAGCCGGCCGTGGCGGGCACCGCGAGCGCCACCCCGACCGGCGACCCGGCGGTGTGGACCCGCTCGACGCTGCGCAACAAGCTGATGGCCGAGATGGACGCCACCGACCCCGGCGTCGCCCTCGCCGACCTCGACCGGATCACCAAGGAGAAGCCGTACACCGTGCGCTTCTGCCACCCGGTCGCGCACGAGCTCGGCCACGCGGCGGTCAAGCGCTACCACGAGGACTTCCAGAAGGTCATCTCCTTCCCGCACGAGACCTGCGCGGCCGGCTACCTGCACGGCGCGGTCGAGGAGATGCTCAACGCCTCCACCCAGCCCGAGGTGGACCTGCTCAAGCTGTGCGCCCCCAAGAACACCGGCCCCTGCATCCACGGCGTCGGCCACGGCACCATGTTCGTCGCCAAGCAGGACGTCGCCAAGGCGCGCGGTCTGTGCAGCGAGTTCACCACCGAGCAGAACCGGATCCGCTGCTCCGAGGGCCTGTTCATGCAGCTCTTCGGCCCGGACGAGGAGGACGAGCAGGCCAAGGCGAACCTGCCCGCCGACAAGCTCGCCCAGGACCCGCTGTACCCGTGCAAGGACCAGCCGGCGCTGTTCCAGTCCGCCTGCTACTTCTACGCCCCGACCTTCTTCCTCTCCTCGCACGACTACCCGAACCACCCCGAGGTCTACGCCGAGGCCCTCAAGTGGTGCCTCAACGGCAAGGCCAACGGCGGGGCCGTGGACTGCAGCCGGGGCGTCGGCTCCCGCACCATGAAGTACAACCTGGACCGCGAGGACTGGGCCGCCCAGCAGTGCGCCACCGCCGCCGACGGCTGGCAGCGCAAGGCCTGCACGGAGGGGCTGGTCAGCTACTACACGGTCAACTACACCGACGGCGGCGCGGCCGGACGACTCTGCGCGAAGATCAGCAACAAGGAGATGCAGGGCTACTGCCGCTCCGCGAGCGGACTGTCCGGCTCGCTGGACTGACCCACCCGGTCCCAGCACGAGGGCCCGCGCCACACGGCGCGGGCCCTCTGCGTAGGATCACCCGACCATCGCCTGATCAGGGTGCGCCGAGGAAGCCGCGCCTCGCCCAGTCCGACCCCGGCCCTCCTGGAGCACGCCATGACCACCGAGGACTTCCGCGGCGCCGCCCACGCCACCGCCGAGCTCGTCTCCGACTACCTCGCCGAACTGCCCGCCCGCCCGGTCTGGCAGCCGATGGACCCGGCCGCCCGGCAGGCGCTGCTCGACGCCCCGCTGCCCGACCGGGGCCGGCCGCTCGCCGAGCTGCTGGACGCCATCGGTCGGGACGTCCTCCCCCACCCCATGGGCAACGGCAACCCGCGCTTCTTCGGCTGGGTCAACTCCGCCCCCGCCCCCGCCGGGGTGCTCGCCACCCTCGCCGCCGCCGCGATGAACCCCAGCTCGGCCGGCGGCGACCACGCCGACGTCCACCTGGAGCGCGCCGTGGTCCGCTGGATCGCCGAACTCGTCGGCTTCCCGCACCCGGCCGGCGGCGGCCTGCTCACCTCCGGCACCTCGATGGCGACCATCGTCTGCCTCGCCGCCGCCCGCAACCGCGCCGCCCGGCAGGCCGGCCGGGACGTCCGCGAGGACGGCCTGGCCGGGATGCCGCCGCTGGTCGGCTACGTCACCGGCGAGACCCACTCCTGCGTCCGCAAGGCCGCCGAGCTCCTCGGCCTCGGCAGCAGGCAGCTGCGCACCGTCGCCACCGGGCCCGACGGCCGCCTGGACACCGCGGACCTGCGGGCGGCGATCGAGCGCGACCGCGCCGCCGGACTGCTGCCCTTCCTGGTGGTCGCCTCGGCCGGCACCGTCGGCACCGGCGCGGTGGACGCCTTCGGCCCGATCGCCGACCTGTGCCGGGAGCAGCGGCTCTGGCTGCACGTGGACGGCGCGTACGGCGCCTTCGGCCGGCTCGACCCCGCCATCGCCCACCGCTACGCCGGTCTGGAGCGCGCCGACTCGCTCGCCCTCGACCCGCACAAGTGGCTCGGCGTCCCGGTCGACTGCGGCTGCGCGCTGGTGCGCGACACCGACGAGCTGCGCGGCACCTTCAGCCTCGTCCCGTCCTACCTGCGCGACGAGGCGGCCGGCTCGCTCGGCTGGTTCTCCGAGTACGGCACCGAGCAGACCCGCCCGTTCCGCGCCCTCAAGGTCTGGGCGACCATCGCCCACCGCGGCCGCGCCGGCCTCGCCCAGGACATCGCCCACTGCACCGCGCTCGCCCGGCACCTGGGCGAACTCGTCGATGCCGACGAGGAGTTGGAGCTGCTCGCCGAGGTGCAGACCTCCATCGTCGCGTTCCGCCACCGCGCCCCCGGCCGGGACGCCGCCGCCCGCGACGCCCTCAACCGCGACCTCCCGCTCGCCGTCCAGCAGCGCGGACGGGTCTTCGTCACCGGCGCCCGGCTCGGCGAGCACGAGATGCTCCGCGCCTGCCTGCTCAACGCCGCGACCACCGAGGAGGACCTGCACCTGCTCCTCGCCGAGGTGAAGGCCGCGGCCCGCGAGCTGCTCCCGTAACACCGCCGGGCGGACCTTAACGGCCGGGTCACGGCGGGTTCGTGATCGGGAAACACCGGTCGGGCACGGTGGAGGCCATGGAGCACTCGAAGCCTTCCTTCCACCGTGCCCGCCGCTGGCGCCGTGACACCGTCGAACTCGCCGCCGCCTTCCTCTCCGTCACCGCCGCCGACCTGATCGCGAAGGTCGTCCTCCACGGCTCCGACGGCCCGGTCGTCCTCGCCACCTCCGCCCTCGCGCTGCTCGCCGCCGCCCTGCTGCACGCCTGGTGGTCACCGCACGCCCCTCCCCCGACCGTCCTGTGGCGGGTGCGCACCACCGCTCTGGCCCACACCCACACCACCCTCGCCGACCACCAGATCACCCTGCTCTCGCTCCACCCCCACCCCACCACCGACGAACTGTTCCTCCGCACTCCCCGATCCCTGGGCCCTGCCGCCCTCACCACCCTGCTCACCGCCACCGGCCACACCGTCGAGGACACCCCGACCCGGATCGCCTGAAACCGCCGGGACCGACGGCGGCGGGGCCCGAGGACGCACCCGCCGCCGGTTCGACGAGGACCGGGGCTCAGCCGTTGCTCGGCGGCTGGACGACGCACACGGCGTTGCCCAGCATGCTGCCGAAGCCCCCGAGCAGGGCGCCGGTCACGGCCTTGCAGGTGGCGGCCTCCTCCGGGGTCTTGGGGCCGTTGTTGCCGGTACTGCTGATGCTGTCGGCGGCGGCCGACTGGGCGAGGGCGAGCGGTACGGCCAGCAGCAGGGCGCAACAGGCGGTGGCCAGTGTGGAGTTCCTGGTGAACATGGCAGAGCCCCTTCGGGTCGAGGTGGGTTCGGCGAAAAGCCGAGCCATCCCTATCCGAAGGGGCTCCCGCGATCACGGATCCTGAGCCGTCCGTGAGCGTGTCCGGTCCGTGCGCGGTCAGTGCGCGGTCGCTCCGTCCCGACCGCATGAGGCGCCGGTCCGGACCTCCGACGGGGTCGTCCCGGCCCGGGCCGCCTGCGCCCTGGGCATCAGTGCGTTCACGATCACGTAACCGGCCGGAAGCGCGCTGTCGGTAGCGTCGCCTCCATGACGGCATCACGCACTGGCTCCGAACGGCTCTGGCACCGGCCTTTCCGCAGGTCCGACCGCAGGTGCGCGGCGCCCGACGGCCAGGCCGCCCGGCTGCCCGCGCTCACCGGCGGCCCGTACCGGCAGGCCCGCCCGCACCCGGCGCCGACCCGTCCGGACGCCCAGGCCCGCCTCAGCGCCCAGGCCGTGGATGAGGTGTCCCGGCTGCCCCTGCCGGACGGGACCGAGCTGCTGCTGCGCCCCGCCGGGCCGGATGACAAGGCGGCGGCCCTCGCGATGCACGACCGCTGCTCCCCCACCGCACTGCGGCTGCGCTACCACGGGCCGGTCCGCGACGCCGGCCGCTACCTGGACCACCTGCTGGACGCCCGGCACGGCCGCAGCCTCGCCGTGACCGCCCCCGACGGGCGGCTGCTCGCCCTCGGGCACCTGATGTGGGACGACGGCGAGGCGGAGCTCGCCGTGCTGGTCGAGGACGCCTGGCAGCGGCACGGACTGGGCCTGGCCCTGCTGCGGCGGCTGACCGCGGCGGCCCGGGCGGCCGGGATCGGGACGGTGTACGCGGTGACCCAGGCCGCGAACGCCGCGCTGATCGCCGCGATGCGCCGGCTGGCCGCGCCGCTGGACTTCCGCGCCGAGGACGGCACCCTGGTGATCACCGCCACCCTGGCCGGCGGAACCGCCCTCGCACCGGCCCCCACACCGGGCCGCTGATCATTTCTTCACTACATCCTTACCAAGCATCCCGGGAACCCGGCGACGGCCGCGGAGCGTCCCCCCGGGAACGAAGGGTCCCTCCGTACACCGCCCTCCTTGACGGACCGTCAGCGGTCCCCGCGCCCATGTCTCAGCAGGCGGCGCGGGGTCCGGGTCCTCCGGTCGGGCGACGGAGTCGGTAGGCTGACCCCGTCCCCGCCGCCCGACGGCCTGTTATCCGGCCACGGGTGGTGCCGCAGCAAGGAGGAACCACTGAGCATGGCAGGCACCGAATCGGAGCCCACAGGCGCACGCGACGCCTCGCTGCCGGCCCGCGCCAAGATCGCGGTCACGGCCGGTCGGGTCGCCGCAGCCGTGTCGCGCAAGGCCGGACGCGGAAGCGGCTCGGTGATCGGCGGCAAGGTCGCCCTCAGGCTCGACCCCGATCTGCTCGCCACCCTCGCCGACCACCTGGACGTCGTCCTGGTCAGCGCGACCAACGGCAAGACCACCACCACCCGCCTGATCGCCGAGGCGCTGCGCGCCGCCGGCCCGGTGGTCTCCAACGCCCTGGGCGCCAACATGCCCGCCGGCATCACCTCCGCCCTGGCCGGCGGCAGCGAGGCCCGCTTCGGCGTGATCGAGGTCGACGAGAAGTACCTGGCGACCGTCGCCCGCGACACCCGCCCCAAGGCGATCGCCCTGCTCAACCTCTCCCGCGACCAGCTCGACCGCGCCGCCGAGACCCGCATGATGGCCGAGAAGTGGCGCGAGGGCCTGCAGGACACCGAGGCCGTGGTCATCGCCAACGCCGACGACCCGCTGGTGACCTGGGCCGCCTCCTCCTGCAAGAAGGTGGTCTGGGTGGCCGCCGGACAGGCCTGGAAGGAGGACGCCTGGTCCTGCCCCGCGTGCGGCGGTGTGATGCAGCGCCCCGGCGACGACTGGTTCTGCCAGGACTGCGGCTTCCGGCGCCCCAACCCGCACTGGGCGCTCCAGGGCACCCACGTGATCGACCCGCAGCGCGGCGCCTGGCCGATCCAGCTGCAGCTGCCCGGCCGGGCCAACCTGGCCAACGCCACCAGCTCGGCCGCCGTCGCCGCCGTGTTCGGTGTCTCCCCGCAGGTCGCGCTGGAGCGGATGCGCTCGGTGACCGCCGTGGCCGGCCGCTACGACGTGGTCCAGTACCAGGGCCGGGACATCAGGCTGCTGCTGGCCAAGAACCCGGCCGGCTGGCTGGAGACCTTCTCGCTGATCGACGGCCCGCCGGCCCCGGTGCTCCTCTCCGTCAACGCCCTCGACGCCGACGGCACCGACACCTCCTGGCTGTGGGACGTCGACTACGAGCGCCTGGCCGGCCACCCCATCTTCGTGATGGGCCAGCGCAAGCTGGACCTGGCCGTCCGCCTGGAGGTCGCCGGGCTGCAGTTCCACGTGGTGGACACCCTGGAGCAGGCCGTCCGGATGGCCCCGCCCGGCCGGATCGAGGCCATCGCCAACTACACCGCCTTCCAGCAGCTGCGGAAGGTCGTGGCCGGCTGATGCCGCGCCCGCACACCAGTCTTTTCGTGACGGAAGGCCTTCGAGGATGAGTGAGAGCAGCCTGCGCGTGGTCTGGGTCTACCCGGACCTGCTCAGCACCTACGGCGACCGGGGCAACGCCCTGGTCGTGGAGCGCCGGGCCCGCCAGCGCCATCTCAACGTGACCCGGATCGACGTCCGCTCCGACCAGGCGGTCCCCACCAGCGGGGACATCTACCTGATCGGCGGCGGCGAGGACCGCCCCCAGCGGCTGGCCGCCGAGCGGCTGCGCGCCGACAGCGGCCTGGTCCGGGCCGCGGAGAACGGCGCGATCATCTTCGGCGTCTGCGCCGGCTTCCAGATCATGGGCCACGAGTTCATCAACGACCTCGGCGAGCGCGAGCCGGGCCTGGGCCTGCTCGACGTCTGGACCACCCGCAACGACGGCCCCCGCTGCGTCGGCGACGTGCTGGCCGACGTGGACCCGCGGCTCGGCCTGCCGCAGCTGACCGGCTTCGAGAACCACCAGGGCCTCACCCACCTCGGCCAGGGCGTCCAGCCGTTCGCGACCGTCACCGTCGGCCGGGGCAACGGCACCGGCGACGGCACCGAGGGCGCCTGGCGGGACACCGTCTTCGGCACCTACATGCACGGCCCGGTGCTGGCCCGCAATCCCGCCATCGCCGACATGCTGATCCGGCTGGCACTGGACGTCAACGCCCTGCCGCCGGCCGACACCACCTGGTACGACGCGCTGCGCGCCGAGCGCATCGCCGCCGCAACGCGCCCCTCGTAGTACCCCGGTACGCCCCGCCGGGTGCCCGCCATGCGGTCACCCGGCCCACGGGCGGCCCCGGACGTACGACAATGGGGCTGCCGGCTGCACACCCTCCTCGGCAGCAGGCTTTAATTCCGCGCGGGGGCGCCGACGGCGCCGCTCCCGCGTCGGCTCCTGCCCGGCCGGACCAGGGGCCGTATGCTCGACTTCACGGCCGTTTTCGGACGTTCCGTCCGGATCGGCCGGTCCTTCACCCCGCGGCCACCTCCCCGCCATCCCGGTGTGGGAGCGCCTCGTTACGGTGTCGGCTCGTCGTCCCAGCCTGTAGTCCGGCCGTTCCTCGGTTCTGCTCAGGAGTTGCAAAGCTAATGCGTATCGGAGTGCTGACCAGCGGCGGTGACTGCCCCGGCCTGAACGCGGTGATCCGTTCTGTGGTGCACCGGGGGGTGGTCGACCACGGCGACGAGATCATCGGGTTCGAGGACGGTTGGCGCGGTTTCCTGGAGGGCCACCACCGCCCCCTGACCCTGGACTCGGTGAGCGGCATCCTCGCCCAGGGCGGCACCATCCTCGGGTCCTCCCGGGTGCAGCCGAGCCACCTGCGGGACGGCGTGGAGCGGGCCAAGAAGTACTGCTCCGACCTCGGCCTGGACGCGGTGATCCCGATCGGCGGCGAGGGCACCCTGAAGGCCGCCAAGCTGATGAGCGACGCGGGCCTGCCGATCGTCGGCGTGCCGAAGACCATCGACAACGACATCGCCGCCACCGACGTGACCTTCGGCTTCGACACCGCCGTCTCGGTCGCCACCGAGGCGCTGGACCGGCTGAAGACCACCGCCGAGTCCCACCAGCGGGTCATGGTCGTCGAGGTCATGGGCCGGCACACCGGCTGGATCGCGCTGAACGCGGGCATGGCGGCCGGCGCCCACGCCATCGTCGTCCCGGAACGCCCGTTCCACATCGAGAAGCTCACCGCCGTCGTCCGCGAGCGCTTCGACCGCCAGAAGAAGTTCGCCATCGTGGTCTGCGCCGAGGGCGCCAAGCCCGAGCCCGGCACCATGCACTGGGAGGAGGGCAGCAAGGACATCTACGGCCACGAGCGCTTCACCGGCATCGCCACCCAGCTCTCCCGCGAGCTGGAGCACCGCCTCGGCAAGGAGGCCCGTCCGGTGATCCTCGGCCACACCCAGCGCGGCGGCACCCCGACCGCCTACGACCGGGTGCTCGCCACCCGCTTCGGCTGGCACGCCGTCGAGGCCGTCCACAAGGGTGCCTTCGGGCACATCACCGCGCTGCAGGGCACCAACATCAACCTGGTGCCGCTGGCCGAGGCGGTCGCCGAGCTGAAGACCGTCCCCCAGGAGCGCTACCTGGAGGCCGAGACGGTCATCTGACCGTCCGCCCGCCGCACTTCGGGCCCCCGGACCGCTCCTGACGGTCCGGGGGCCCGCGTGCGTCCTCGCCCGGTCTCGCGCGTCCCGACTTCCAACACCAATCAACAACCCGGGATCATCGATCCACACATCATCGCGGCGACCCAACACGCCTGGGTGCCGTGACCATTGACGCTGCCCCGGCTTTCCCCGAAGCTGTCATGAGCACCCACCTACCTATCGACCGGTAGGTGGATGCCGTCGAGCGCTCCCCCGTTGACCGCTCCTGACCAGGACGACCGCCAGGTGCCCGATGGAGTGCGCAGCGCGCCCGCGAGGACCGGCGGGCATAACGAGACGGTTTCGAAACCGCCCCAGAGGCAAACCTGAGCTTGACTCAGGCCTGAGCCGGGCGTTTCCTTTTGCTCCATCGCGTTTGATTGCGATGCTTTCTGATTGATTCTGTTGCTACTGGCTGATCGACCCCCACCCTCAGGAGCCCCACCATGCACCTCTCCCCCCGTGGCCGCCTGGCCTCGCTCGCCGCGCTGAGCCTGGTCACCGCCTTCGGTCTGACGGCCTGTTCCACCGGGCAGACCTCCTCCTCCGGGGCCGGCGCCCCGGTGGCCCCGGTGTCCGGCAAGGTCTCGATCACCTACCTGCAGAAGCAGGGCGACCAGCAGTACTTCGTGGACGAGGCCGCGGGCGCCAAGGCCAAGGCGGCCGAACTGGGCGCCGACCTGAAGGTCGTGAACCTCGGCGACGACGCCAACAAGACGGTCAGCGAGGTGCAGGCCGCGATCGCGCAGAAGAGCAACGGCCTGATCATCGTGGTCCCGGACCCGGCGGTCGGCCCGCAGGTCGTCCAGACGGCCCGGGACGCCAAGGCCGCACTGCTCACCTCCGACGACCAGGTCTGCGCGAGCGGCCCCTCCCCGGCGCAGTGCGCCGCGGGCGACCTGGTGCCCCGGATCGGCTTCTCCGGCCAGCAGATGGGTCAGCAGGTCGGCCAGCGCGCCGCGGAGGAGTTCAAGAAGGCCGGCTGGAACCCGGCCGACACCCGGATCCTCTCCGCCTGGAAGCAGGACGTGACCGTCTGCGGCGACCGGGTCAAGGCCGCCAAGGCCGCCTTCGACCAGGCCGTGCCGGGCGTGCAGAGCATCGACGTGGCCACCGACAACACCCCGACCGGCGCGCAGGACAAGGTGGCCGCCACCATCACCGCCAACCCCGGCGTCAAGCACTGGGTGGCGTGGGGCTGCAACGACGAGAACGTCCAGGGCGCCGTCACCGCCCTGCAGAACGCCGGGATAAGCCCCGACGACATCGACGGCGTCGGCCTGGGCGCCTACCTGGCGTGCAAGGACTGGGCCTCCGGCAAGCCCTCCGGCATGAAGGCCGCCCTGTTCATCAACGGCAAGGACGTCGGCGCCCTGTCGGTGCAGACGATGTACGACAAGCTCAAGAACGGCAAGGACTTCCCCAAGGAGGCCTTCGCCCCGACCAAGATGGTCGACGCCGCGACCTGGCAGTCCGCGGGCGTGTCCTGCAGCTGACGCCGCACCCGGCGTCGCGCCGAGCCGGCGGCGCGGCAGGCCGCCGCCGGCCCCGCCGCACCCCCGCCGCTCCCGAAGACCGTCCGTACCGCTCGTACCGCACTGCCAACGAGGCCCCCATGACCCCACCCGAACCCTCGCCCCTCCCGCCACCGGACGGCTCCGCCGGCCTGAGCGCCGAGGGGGTGTCCAAGCGCTTCGGCACCGTCCAGGCGCTGACGGACGTCACCCTCACCTTCCCGCCCGGCCAGGTCACCGCCCTGATGGGCGAGAACGGCGCCGGCAAGTCGACCCTGCTGCGCGTCCTCACCGGCGACCACCGCCCCACCGAGGGACGCGTCCTGCTGGACGGCCGGGCCCTGGACCTGCACTCCCCGCAGGACGCCCGCCGCGCCGGGATCCGGATCATCCCGCAGGAACCCGAGATCATCCCGCACGTCCCGGTCGCCGAGAACGTCTACGCCGGCTCGCTGCCCCGCACCCGGCTGCGCCGCCTGGACCGCGCCGGGCTGCGCCGCCGGATCGTCGCCGACCTGCGGCGCCTGGGCTTCGACAAGGTCCTGGACCCCGATCTCCTCGGCTCCGAACTCACGGCCGCCCAACGCCAGTTGGTCGAGATCATGCGGGCCCTGACCGGCGCGGTCCCGCCGCGCGCGATCGCCTTCGACGAGCCCACCTCCTCGCTCTCCGAGCACGAGGTCGAGGCCCTGTTCGCCCTGATCGGACGCCTGCGCGACGAGGGCATCGCGGTCATCTACGTCTCCCACCGGATGAAGGAGATCTTCCAGCTCGCCGACCGCATCGCCGTGCTGCGCGACGGTCGGGTGGCCGGCGTGGTCCAGGCCGCCGCCACCGACGAGAGCGAGCTCGTCCGGCTCATGGTCGGCCGCGACCTGTCCTCGCTGTTCGTCCGCCAGCAGGTCGCCACCGACCGCGTCGTCCTGGACGTCGACGACGTCACCACCGACGACGTGCGCGGCATCAGCCTGCAGGTCCGGGCCGGCGAGGTCGTCGCGCTGGCCGGCCTGATCGGCGCCGGACGCTCCGAACTCGCCCTCGCCCTGGCCGGCGACGTCCCCGTTCGCTCCGGCACGGTGTCCCTCAACGGCGAAGTCCTGCGACTGGGGAACCCCCGCGCCGCCATCGCCGCCGGCATCGGCCTGGCCCCCGAGGAGCGCAAGGCCCAGGCGCTGTTCCTGCACCGCACGATCCGGGACAACACCTCGCTGGTCAGCCTGCGCCGACTCAGCCGGTGGCGGTTCGTCAAGCGCCGCCAGGAGAAGGACCTCGCCCAGGAGTACGCCGACCGGCTGCGGGTCCGCGCGCCCTCCGTCGAGGCGGAGGTCCGCACCCTGTCCGGCGGCAACCAGCAGAAGGTCGTCCTGGCCCGCTGGCTCGCCCGCAGGCCCGACCTGCTGATCCTCGACGAACCCACCCGCGGCGTCGACATCGGCGCCAAGGCCGAGATCTACCAGATCATCGCCGACCTCGCCCGCGAGGGCACCGCCGTCCTGGTCATCTCCTCCGAACTGCCCGAAGTGCTCGGCCTCGCCGACCGCATCGTGGTGATGCAGAACGGCCGCACCACCGGCGAGCTCACCCGCGAGCAGGCGACGGAAGAGGCCGTCCTCGCCCTCGCCATGGCCGACGACCTCGCCACCACCGCCCCCGCCCAGACCGGAGAGATTCGATGACCGCCGTCACGCCCCCGACCGCCCCGGTGCCGGACGCCGGAGCCCTGCCCGCCCGGTCCGGTGGCCCGCGTGCCCTGCTCGCCGCGGTCGGCGGCCAGAACCTCAGCCTGATCGGCGCCCTCGTCGCCGTCGTCGCCCTGTTCGGCTGGCTCAACCCGAACTTCGTCGGCTGGGACAACATCCAGGTCATCGCCGAGGCCGCCACCATCTCCGGCCTGCTGGCCGTCGTCCAGACCGTCGTGATCATCTGCGGCGGCCTCGACATCTCGGTCGGCTCCCAGGCCGGCCTGGCCTCCGTCACCAGCGCCATGGTCTTCACCTCCACCGGCGCCAACCCCTACCTCGGCATCGGCGCCGCCCTCGCCATCGGCGCCGGCATCGGCCTGTTCAACGGCGTGGTCATCGTCTACGGCCGGGTCAACCCCACCATCGCCACCCTCGCCGGACTGGCCGCCTACAAGGGCGTCGCCCAGCTCGTCTCGGACGGCCGGGCCCAGGGCTACGTGCTCAACGACCCGGTCTTCGTCTTCCTCAGCCGAGGGAAGATCGCCGGCCTGCCCACCATGGTCTGGCTGCTGATCCTCACCGCCGTCGCCGTGCACGCCCTGCTCACGTACACCGACATCGGCCGCAACATCTACGCCATCGGCGGCAACGACACCGCCGCCCGCCTGGCCGGCATCAACCTCAACAAGTACCTGATCGCCGCCTACGCCCTCTCCGGCACCGTCGCCGCCCTCGCGGGCGTGCTGCTCACCGCCCGCACCGGCAGCGGCCAGCCCGTCTCCGGCAGCGAGGGCCTGGAGCTGCAGTCGATCACCGCGGCCGCCCTCGGCGGCTGCGCCCTCAAGGGCGGCAAGGGCGGCATCGGCGGCACCCTGCTCGCCGTCGCGCTGCTCGGCGCACTGCAGAACGGCCTCACCGTCCAGGGCATCAACGCCTTCTGGCAGAACGTCGCCCAGGGCACCCTGCTGGTCGCCGCCGTCGTCATCCAGCAGCGCCGCAACCGCGAACGCGCGGTCGGCCTGCCCGCCTGACGCCCGCCGGCTGCCGCGGTCGGGCCCGGGCC